>JAEVZU010000319.1 GCA_023392075.1 Bacillota bacterium
AGTAGCACCAGTAGCACCGGTTGGGCCAGTCGCGCCGGTAGCACCTGTAGCACCCGTGGCACCAGTAGCGCCGGTTGCGCCAGTAGCACCAGTAGCACCGGTTGGGCCAGTAGCGCCAGTCGGGCCAGTAGAGCCAGTTGGGCCGGTAGCACCAGTCGGGCCAGTAGCACCCGTTGCACCAGTAGAGCCAGTCGCACCAGTTGGGCCAGTAGCGCCCGTAGCACCAGTAGCGCCAGTCGGGCCAGTAGCACCCGTCGGGCCGATAGCGCCAGTTGGGCCAGTCGGGCCGGTAGCGCCGGTAGCGCCAGTAGCACCAGTCGGGCCGGTAGCACCAGTCGGGCCGGTAGCGCCGGTAGCACCAGTCGCGCCGGTAGCGCCAGTAGCGCCCGTAGCGCCAGTAGCACCAGTAGCGCCAGTAGCGCCAGTAGCACCTGTTGCGCCGGTAGCACCCGTTGCACCAGTAGAGCCAGTCGGGCCGGTAGCACCAGCAGCACCTGTTGCGCCGGTAGCACCCGTTGCACCAGTAGAGCCAGTCGCGCCGGTAGCACCAGTAACACCAGTAGCGCCAGTAGCGCCGGTAGCGCCAGTAGCACCCGTAGCACCAGTAGAGCCAGTCGGGCCAGTCACACCAGTTGGGCCAGTTGGGCCAGTTGGGCCAGTTGGGCCAGTAGCGCCCGTAGCACCAGTAGCGCCAGTCGGGCCAGTAGCACCAGTAGCGCCAGTAGCACCGGTAGCGCCGGTAGCACCAGTAGCACCAGTAGCGCCGGTAGCACCAGTAGCGCCAGTAGCGCCAGTAGCACCAGTCGCACCGGTAGCACCAGTCACACCGGTAGCACCAGTCGCACCAGTAATACCAGTCGCGCCGGTAGCACCAGTAGTACCAGTAACACCAGTAGCGCCAGTAGCACCTGTTGCGCCGGTAGCACCAGTAGCACCAGTAGCACCAGTAGCACCGGTAGCACCAGTAGCGCCAGTAGCGCCAGTAGCACCGGTAGCGCCAGTCACACCAGTCGGGCCGGTAGCACCAGTTGGGCCAGTCGCACCCGTGGCACCAGTAGCGCCGGTAGCACCCGTCGGGCCAGTAGCACCCGTGGCACCAGTAGCGCCGGTAGCACCAGTCGGGCCAGTCGCGCCGGTAGCACCAGTCACGCCAGTCGCACCTGTTGCGCCGGTAGCACCCGTTGCACCAGTAGAGCCAGTCGGGCCAGTCGCACCAGTCACGCCAGTCGCACCTGTTGCGCCGGTAGCGCCAGTAGCACCCGTTGCACCAGTAGAGCCAGTCGGGCCAGTCGGGCCGGTAGCACCAGTAACACCAGTAGCGCCGGTTGCGCCAGTCGCACCAGTCGCACCAGTAGCACCAGTAGCACCTGTAGCACCTGTAGCGCCGGTAGTGCCAGTAGCACCAGTAGCACCGGTAGCGCCGGTAGCACCAGTCGGGCCAGTAGCACCTGTAGCGCCAGTGGCACCAGTAGCACCGGTTGGGCCAGTAGCGCCGGTAGCACCTGTAGAGCCAGTCGCACCTGTAGAGCCAGTCGCACCAGTCGGGCCGGTAGCGCCGGTAGGGCCAGTAGCACCGGTAGCACCAGTAGCACCGGTAGCACCAGTAGCGCCGGTAGCACCAGTCGGGCCAGTAGAGCCGGTAGCACCTGTAGAGCCAGTAGCACCTGTAGAGCCAGTCGCACCAGTCGGGCCGGTAGCACCAGTAGGGCCGGTAGCGCCAGTAGCGCCGGTAGCACCAGTCACGCCAGTCGGACCAGTCACGCCAGTCGGACCAGTTACGCCAGTCGGACCAGTTACGCCAGTCGCACCAGTCGGGCCAGTAGCTCCTGTTGCGCCGGTAGCGCCGGTAGCGCCGGTAGCACCAGTCGGGCCAGTAGCACCAGTCGGGCCAGTAGCACCAGTCGGGCCGGTAGCACCAGTCGGGCCAGTAGCACCAGTCGGGCCAGTAGCGCCAGTCGCACCTGTTGCGCCAGTAGCACCAGTCGGGCCGGTAGCACCGGTTGGGCCGGTTGGGCCTGTCGGGACTACACCTCCAGATATTAAGGATACATCATCTACGACTACATTAGCTGTGCCGGGAGTACCCTGTTTACTAATTGATACTATTGCCTGTGTTGTCCCTGGAGGAGCAGGAACAGTAGTTCCTGTAAAAAGTTGCCAGTTACCCAGGGATGCGTCCGGAAGAGTGTTTGGTGGGATACTAATTATTAAACCCACTCCAAGAAAGCTAAAAGCAGCATTAAAATATGAAATAGTTATTGTTGTAAGCGGATTTGGCAGAGGCCCTACTTTCGCAAGAAATGCGGAAAAGCTGGTACTGCTGCTGAAATCTCCCGGCACAATCTGATATATTACGGAGATACCACTTTGAAGCAGTGCGGAAAAGTTTCCGGAGTGCTTAAACATAGAAGTAATACTTGCGTTATCTACAAGCCAGGGAGGAAATGAACCTGTCTCAAAGCCGCCATTTACGATCAATTCAGCCATTTTTAATTTTCACCTCCTGAAAAGTTATGAGTTGATATTAAGATCAAGTATAAAGTGTACTATGTAAACATTATATGAATGAGTCCCGCATTTGGTAACTTATGCAGAGATTAACTCTTTAAAAGGTACGATATGGAGTTTTTAGTCATATATATATAAAGATGAATTTATTATTGCAGTTCCGGGTTTACCAGGGATTAAGCAGAAGATTAGGAGAAACATATGGTACAGGATAAGTATAAGGTTGTCTTTTTCTCAAAGGGTGACAATAAGTTTATCAGTGATATTCTGGATAAGTTGCCGGACCAACTCGAAGCAAAATTGGTTACAGTCTCATCAACACAGGATTTTAAACTAATTGACTATTGGATTGATTGGTCTGATATTTGCTGGTTTGAATGGTGTGATGATCTGATTGCTTATGGCAGCAAGCTTGGAATAGCAGGACAAAAGAAAATTATATGCAGATTACACAGTTATGAAGCTTTTACATATTATCCTTCCAGGGTTAACTGGAGTAATGTTGATAAACTGATTTTTATTTCAAAAGATATACAGAAATATGTAATTGAGAATTTTAAAATCAAAAAGGAAATTACTACAGTCATTCCAAACGGGGTAAACCTTGTTAATTTCACATACAGACAAAGAAGCCCGGGGTTTAAAGTAGCTTATGTAGGATATATAAATTACAAAAAAGGCCCCATGCTTCTCCTGCACACTTTTAAATCAATTTATGATGCAGATAATAGATATCAGCTTTATATCGCGGGAATATATCAAGATCCAAGATATAAGCTATATTTCAGCCAAATGATCAAAGAGCTTGGACTTGAGAATAATTTCTTTTTTGAGGGCTGGCAGACTGATATTGATAAATGGCTGGAAGACAAGGATTATATCATATGCTCCAGTGTTTTGGAATCACAGAATATGAGTGTGATGCAGGCAATGGCCAAAGGCATAAAGCCTGTTATTCACAATTTTGCCGGAGCTAAAGGTATCTATCCTGAAAAATATGTCTGGAATACTATCGGAGAAGCTGTGACCATGGTGACTGACAGAGATTACAGTTCAGAAGAATACAGGGCTTTTATTCAAAATAATTATACAATTGATCAACAAATGGTAACAATCAAAAATATTTTCAATGAATTGTTAGAAAGTTAAAAAAATAATATTTTGGAGTTTATCGGTGCAGGTACAAGTGGTATGTAACAACTAAAATGTATATTGTCTCGCGAGAAAGGGTTTCTCAAGCTCAGGCGGAGGAGTCGGAATAATCGCTTCAATCCGACTGATACCACAGGAGTACATCAGCACTCAGATGGGGGGATTAACATGAAAACAGACCTTCTAAATAAAATAGAAAACAGGACAGCTGTTGTAAGTGTAGTTGGCCTGGGATATGTTGGCCTGCCATTGGCAGTAGAGATTGCAAAAGCCGGATATACAGTTATAGGAATAGACGTTAATGAAAAAATAATTGATAAAGTAAATGCCGGCGAAAATTATATAGGTGATGTTAAGGACACAGAACTGACAGACATTGTACAAAATGGGAGACTTCTGGCCGTATCTGACTTCAGTCTTATAAGTAAGATTGATTGTATTGTTATTTGTGTCCCTACGCCATTGGATTCAAACAAACAGCCTGACTTAAGTTATATAAAGTCTGCTGTTGTTAAAATAGGCAGGTACTTGCATAGTGACACTCTTGTAGTGCTTGAAAGCACTACATACCCGGGCACGACAGAAGAACTGCTTCTACCCGTTCTTGAAGCGAAATCAAAGCTTATATGTGACAGGGATTTTTTTCTTGCATTCTCTCCTGAAAGGGTTGATCCAGGAAATAATGCGTACAAAACAAGAAATACTCCAAAGGTAGTCGGAGGTATGGGAAAAGACAGTACAGAAATAGCTTCAGCACTTTACAGGAATGTTATCGAAGGTGGTGTTTTTGAGGTCTCAAGCCCTGCAGTTGCTGAAATGGAAAAGCTTCTTGAAAATACCTACAGAAATATAAATATTGCCTTGATAAATGAGATGGCAATTATTTGCGAGCAGATGAAAATAAATATATGGGAAGTTATTGATGCTGCCAGGACAAAGCCTTACGGTTTTCAGGCTTTCTATCCTGGGCCCGGTATCGGAGGCCACTGTATTCCGCTGGATCCCTTTTATCTTACCTGGAAGGCCAGAGAGTTTGACTATCATACCAGATTGATAGAGCTGTCGGGAGAAATAAACCAATATATGCCTCAATATGTCGTTGAACGGATTTACAGAATAATGAACAGATTCAGAAAACCGCTGAATGGATCGGAAATATTTATTCTTGGCGTAGCCTACAAGCAGAATGTGGGAGATTACAGGGAAAGTCCGGCGCTTAAGGTTATTGAATTACTGGAAGAAGAGGGAGCAGCAATACAGTATTGTGATCCTTATATTCCATCATTTTCCCACGGGGGTAAAGAATATGCAAGTAGCGAACTGACAAAGGATATTCTGCAGAAGTCGGATTTGGTTCTGATTATTACCGGCCACCGGAGCTTCGACTATGAATTTATACAAGAAAATTCCAAATTTATTTTTGATACCCGAAATGCCATGAAATCTGTAAAAGAAAGAACGAATGTAGAACTGCTTTAAAAGAATATAGAGCCGCTTTAGATATAATAAAAATAGCTAGTGGTCTGTAACACCTTAAAGTACGTTTTAGATGTCACCGACCACTGGCTGACATAAATTTTTATATTAAAACCGGCTGGCCATTTTTGGTATCCAAACATTATTTGCTCATAGCCTGTTTCATTTTCTTCACATAATCAAATAAAGGTTTGGCAGATGCCTCACGGTGTTCTTCAATCAGCTTCACAATAGCACTTCCGACAATAATGCCATCCGAAAACCTGCCTATTTCTAAAGCCTGCTGGGGGGTTGATATTCCGAAGCCCACAGCCACAGGAGTATTTGTTGCAGAGCGGATGGCTTTTATAATTGATGGGAGATCGGTTTTTATCTCCTGCCTCACACCTGTTACACCCATTGAGGATACACAGTAAACGAAACCTTTCGCCACGGAGGCTATTTGCATTATACGTGACTCAGAGGTGGGTGCAATCAGTGAAATAATGTCTACTTTGTATTTATCGCCGAAGGGTTGAAGTTCACCTTTTTCTTCATAAGGAATATCAGGTATTATAACTCCGTCGATCCCTGTTTCGCAGCAATCCTTGAAAAAGTGATCATAGCCGTAGGTAAATACGGGATTGAGGTAGGTGAGAAATACCAGTGGAATTTTTGTTTTCATACGTATTTCTTTTACCATTTCAAAAATCTTAGGCAGGTTTGTTCCTGCGGAAAGCGCACGCAAATTTGCTTTTTGTATGACCTCTCCCTCGGCAATGGGGTCTGAAAAGGGTATTCCTATTTCTATGAGATCGGCGCCTGCATCAGCCATTGAAAGTATGAATTCTTTGGTTTTATCCAGTGAAGGATCACCTGCAGTGAGAAAGCCGATAAAAGCCTTGCCGTGATCAAAAGCATTTTTAATTTTACTCATTGATATCTACCCCCATATATCTGGCGATTGCCGCCACGTCTTTATCACCGCGGCCCGAAAGACACACCACGATTATCTGATCATTGGCCATCTCCGGTGCCAGTTTCATGGCATAAGCTATGGCATGCGCACTTTCTATGGCTGGAATGATGCCTTCGGTTTTTGACAAATACTCAAAAGCATTAACAGCCTCAACGTCAGTTACAGAAACGTATTTTGCACGGTTTATATCATGCAGATAGGCATGCTCGGGGCCTATACCCGGATAATCCAGTCCTGCAGAGATAGAGTAAACAGGTGCAATCTGTCCATATTCGTTCTGACAAAAATATGACTTCATTCCATGGAAAATTCCTAATTGGCCTTTTGCGATGGTTGCGGCATGCAGGTCGGTATCAACACCCTTCCCGGCAGCTTCACAGCCAATCAACCGGACTGAATCGTCATTGATGAAATCGTAGAAAAGTCCCATGGCATTGCTTCCGCCGCCTACACATGCGATTGCGGCATCAGGAAGCCTGCCTTCCTTTTCCATCAATTGTTCTTTAACCTCCTTGCCGATGATACTCTGAAAATCCCTGACTATTTTAGGAAAAGGGTGGGCTCCCATTACGGAACCCATTACACAATAGGTGTCATCGACACGGCTTGCCCATTCCCGCATGGTTTCATTTACTGCATCCTTAAGTGTTTGTGTTCCGCTTTTAACAGGGTGGACTTTTGCACCTAAAAGTTCCATTCTGAATACGTTGAGTGCCTGGCGCTTTGTATCCTCCAGACCCATGAATATTTCACATTCCAGCCCCATCAAGGCAGCTGCGGTGGCAGTTGCAACACCGTGCTGTCCTGCTCCGGTTTCGGCTATAACACGTTTTTTTCCCATTTTCTTTGCAAGCAGTACCTGCCCCAAAACATTATTTATTTTGTGGGAACCGGTATGGTTCAAATCCTCCCGCTTGAGGTAGATTTTTGCCCCGCCAAGATCCCGGGTCATTTTTCTTGCATAATAGAGAAGGGATGGCCTCCCGGCATATTCTTTCAAAAGGGTTTTAAGTTCCTGATTGAAATTGTAATCATTTTTATAGAAATTATAGCTTTCTTCAAGTTCAATCAGCGAGTTCATAAGTATTTCCGGTACGTATTGTCCTCCGTGCTTGCCGTATCTTCCTTTTAGCATTTATTTCACACTCCTTATAAGTTTTACAATATTTTTTATTTTAGTCCGGTCTTTAAATCCGTTGGTTTCAACACCGCTGCTTATGTCAACACAAAAGGGGCGGGCCGTTTTTACCGCTTGAAGTACATTGTCATACTGCAGACCTCCGGCTAAAAAAAATGGCCTGTTTACTCTGGTTGCAAGCTTCCAGTCAAAGGTTTTTCCCGTGCCTCCGTATTCCTCGCCGGTAAAGGTGTCCAGCAATAAAAAATCCGAGTCAAACATTCCGGCTGTGTTTAGAGTCACGTTATCTTTTACCCGGACAGCTTTTATTATGGGTCTGGAACAGTTGGCTTTTTCAAGCTGTGTTTTCAGTTTGGCAATATATTCATTGTCTTCATCCCCGTGAAGTTGAATATAATCAATTATTCCATTACTGCACAGACTTTTTATCAAAGCCGTGTCCTCATTTACAAAAACACCCGCGGCTTTGATGCGGCTGTCCAGGGAGGCTTTAAGCTTTTCTGCGGCTTCAGGTCCAACCTGTCTGCGGCTTTTTGCAAAAACAAAACCAATAAAGTCGGGAAGTGACTCATTAACATATTCAATATCCTGTATACGGCTTAAGCCGCATATCTTGATTTTTGTTTCGTTCATACGTCCTCCTGAATTCCGGTTTTTAACAGCTTAAGTTCCTCTGATATATTACCGCTTTTCATCAGGGTTTCGCCGATAAGCACAGCATTTGTATTGTTCTTTCCAAGTATCGATATATCGCCGGGGGTTTTTATGCCGCTTTCGGATACAAATATCTTATCCTCCGGCACAAGCTTTCTCAGCCTGACACTGTTGTATAAATCCACGTTGAAAGTTTTAAGGTTACGGTTGTTTACACCGATAATCCTTGCTCCGGCTTCCAAAGCACTGTTCAGCTCACTTTCGTCATGCGCCTCCACAAGGCAGGAGAGGCCAAGCAGATCAGCTGTTTTAATATATTCCCTGACAGTTCCGGTATCCAGTATGGCGCATATCAGCAGTACCGCATCGGCGCCCAGCAGTTTTGCTTCATATATCTGATAGGGGTCAACGGTGAAGTCCTTCCTGAGCACGGGGAGCTTTACCTCCTGCTTTATTTCCTTCAGATACACATCGCTGCCAAGGAAGAAAGCGGGCTCAGTCAGCACCGAGATTGCGGCGGCGCCGGCACGTTCATATT
>JAEVZU010000320.1 GCA_023392075.1 Bacillota bacterium
GTCCCGAGCCAGCGTGGACGGGTTACAGCTGACGTACACTATCCGCTGAGGCTGCATCTCCACAAGTGTGTTCAGCAGCACCTCATCACAGCCTTTCCTGGGGGGATCCACCACTACCACATCGGCCCTGATGCCCTCAGCGTATAGCTTTGGTATGACAACCTCCGCCTCTCCTGCTATGAACTGAGTATTGGTTATGTTATTGAGTTCGGCATTTCGTCTGGCATCCTCTATGGCATCCGGAACCACTTCTACGCCAATAACCTTCCTGGCCTTCTCGGATAAAAACAGCGAAATGGTTCCGATACCGCAGTACAGGTCAAAGACGGTTTCATTTCCTGTCAGCTGTGCATACTCAAGAGCCTTGCCATACAGTATTTCAGTCTGCACGGGATTGACCTGGAAAAAGGATAAAGGCGAAATATTGAATTTATATTTTCCTATGTAGTCTGAAATAAACTCCTGCCCAAACAGGCATATGTTCTTATCTCCAAGGATTATATTCGTATTTTTCGTATTTACATTAAGCACGATGCTTTTTATATTGGGGTATTGTTCTGTAAGTATTCCGATCAGCTCATCCGTACAAGGAAGCTTTAACCCGTTCACCACCAGAACCACCATTAATTCGTCGGTCTTAAAGCCTTTCCTGACCATAATATGTCGGAGCAGACCCTTTCCTGTCTTTTCATCATAGATGCTTATACGGTTTTTTTTGCAGAAATCCCGGACCAGCCCTCTGATAATATTGCTTTCGACAGGTTGAATATCACATTCGGTGCTGTCTATTATTTTGTGGGATCTATTTTCGTAAAAACCTATTTTTACCTGATTATCCTGCAGACTGACGGGATATTGTACCTTGTTCCTGTACCTGAAAGGGCTGGGCATGCCTATGGTATCAAGTACCCTGACGTTTTCAAGTCCGCCTATCCTCCTGATATTTTGCAGGACCGTATCCTTTTTAAAATCCAGCTGTGCCTGATAATCCATGTGCTGAACGGCACAGCCCCCGCAGCTGTCAAATACCGGACAGAAAGGTTTTACCCTGTTTCCCGACGGTTTTTCCACATTGACAAGCTTGCCGACAGCATAACTCCTGGTTTGTTTAACTATTTTAACTGTTACTGTTTCACCCGGAAGTGCTGAATCTACAAATACTACAAAGCCGCCAATCTTGCCCACTCCCTGTGCCTCGTGAGTAAGACCGGTTATTTCAATTTTATAAATTTTATCTTTTGAAAAAATTTGTGAACCCTGCTTCATTTTTATCATAAGCCTTTCTGTCATTTTCCCTGCTTGCCATGAGCCTTTGTGGGTTTTCCTGCTTTACCATAAACTAATTATATTAATTTACCATAAGCATTGGTTATTTTCCTTATAATAACACAACCCCAATACTGCCGCAATCATAATAAAGGCATAAGGGAGCTGCCTGTACAGGGTTTCGCGGCCCTGGAGGAACACTCCCTTATGCCTTTGATGTATGTCTGATGAATCAGTGCTCCCGTCCATAGTCCAATAACATTTCACGAAGCTTGGTAGCATGCATTCCTTCATCTTCTGCAAATTCTTTAAATACCTGTTTTATTTCGCCATCCTCAATCCTCTTGGAATACATTTCGTAATCACGAACCAGTTCCATGGAATTTTCCCATGCTCTCAGCAGTCTGTCATAGGTTGTTATTTTAACTTCATTATCTAAAGTTGACATTTGACTCCACCTCCGTAAAACTATTATTTGCATTTTCCGCAGAAGTAATTCATTTAATATGTTTAAAAAATTTTTTCATTCCAACCCATGCAAATATTGCGAACATAAAAGCAAATCGGGTGGTTATTCTAATAATGAATAAATTTTTATATGTATAAATTTAAGGAATGGAGGTCCATTCATGGGTATTATTTATATACTGTTAATAGTGATAGCTTTTTTTCTTTTGCTGCTGTTTGCATTTGATGCAAAACTGAAATTAGTATTTGATACCGACCGCAATGATATGCATCTGTCCGTATATTGGATATATCCCTTTATTAAAGGAACAGGTTCAATCGAGAACTCACGTCCCGTAGTTGATGTATATTTATTCCGGATGCATATATTCAAAAAAGCGGTTAAAACCGGGAAAGATAGAAAAAACGGAAAGGGTATCAGGAAAACAGACCTTTTAAAAATATTTAATTTAAAGGAATTAAGTATAAACACAAAATACGGGTTCACCACTCCCTATGCAACAGGCATCACCTGCGGAGCCTTCAATGCCGCTTCGCAGTTTATAAATATAGATTTTATGAATCAAATACCGGATTTTATGCCAGCCCATGACTATATTTATTTTGATGCAGAAGCAAGTGTAAACTTGGGTGCCTCACTAACCAACTTAATAAAATACTACAAAAACAGGAGGAACTTACAATGGATCAAAGCACAAACTTAACACAGAATGTCGATGCACTTTTTTCAAACCTTGAAGGTTTTACCCAAAGTGAGGGGCTTATAGGCAAGCCTGTAACTCATTCGGATAAAACCTTTCTGCCCGTGGTTTCCCTTACTTTGGGATACGGCAGCGGTAATTCGGCTTCCAAAGCTCAGCCGGGTTCTTCAACCACAATGTCACCTGGTATGAATACAATGTCAGGAGCAGGAAATATGGCGGGAGGAGCTCTTGGACTGGGAGCAAAATTAAGCACCGACGCCGTAATCGTTATTGACAAGGATAATGTATCTCTGCTGCAGCTTAACGGCACTGCTGCCGGACAGCTTATGGATAAAATACCGCAGATTATTTCCGGAATGACCAGCAAGCAGCAGGGCGGCCAGGCACAGGGGCAAAGCCGGCAGGGACAGCAGAGTATGGAGCAGTCCCAGTCTCAGCAAGGTCAGAGTAAGTAGCATTTAGATGTAACCACTATTTTACAGCATACCTTATAAAAAATGTGTAAAAAATATATATTAGTTATAACCTTCATGGGCAGCTATTTGCACTTGACTGTTTAAATATTCTTTAATATGAAAGGATACAAATATTATGGAAAAAGTAGAAAGAAAAGAAAAATCGGGCTTAGGTTCGTTCTTATTACGTTTGGTGGTCGGAGCAGTTATATTGGCTATAACAGCCTTTCTGACTCCTGGTTTCGCCATTTCATCCTGGTTTTCACTGATACTGGCCGCCGTTGTTTTAGCAGTCCTCGACTGGCTGGTCAATAAGATTACAGGAATCAATGCGGCACCTTTTGGCAGAGGGATATCCGGTTTTATACTGGCGGCGGTGATAATCTACGCCGTAAAATTCATTGTTCCGGGATACAATGTAACCATTATAGGAGCATTAATTGCCGCTGTGATTTACGGTGTGGTTGATGCCATTATTCCGGGGCGTGCCATGTAGTTTCAAACCGCTGGATATAAAAATAGACAAATCTCAATGGTTTTCGTTTACTATCACTTGAAGAAGCCGGAAAAACCCGGCTTCTTCAAAAAAAATGTCCCTGTACAGGGACAAAAAGTTATTTTTGAATCAGTATGCCGTTATATTAAGTATTCCACAAAGTAACACGGTTATACCTTTAATTTCCAACTATTTCTTGTAATATGTACAAGCCGGTATGCATTATCATATCTTTACCCTGTCGGATATGTTTTTCAAATCGTCAGATGCCTCATGCAAAAGCAGGGAAATCTGGTCGAGGTCCTTTAGTGTATTTGTTTGCAGTTCAATTATGTCATTAATATTATCTCCGGCAGCCGAGGTCTCGGATACCGCCTTTGACATTGAATCCACCGCCTCGATGAACTGAACGGTAGATTCATAATGATCGTGGGCTTTATCGGCTGACTCCTTTATTGTCAAGGCTACAAGGTTTACAGATTCAATTATCTCCGATATGCCTTCTTTTACCTCATTTATTCTGGATGCGCCGTCCTCAACCCCTACGACCCCCATATTCATCTTTTCAACTGCAAAACTGATACTTGACTGTATTTCCTTTATTTGACTCTTGATTTCTCCCGCCGACTGATTGCTCGCGTTTGAAAGTTTTCTTATTTCATCGGCAACTACCGCAAAACCTTTTCCCTGCTGCCCCGCCCTGTTTGCTTCAATAGCTGCGTTAAGCGCCAGGAGATTGGTTTGTGAAGCAATTTGAGTAATGGTATTTGTTATTTCTCCTATTTTTCCGGAGGATTCCTCAAGCTTTGATATGGAAGCAGCAATGGATTTTACAGTCTCATTTACGGTATTTATAACCACTCCGGCTTCTTCCACAGTCTTTTCCCTGGACTTCGCAAGCTCTATGGCTCTTTTGCTGTCGTCGGCAGCCTTCTGTGTCTGAAGTGAAACACTTTTCACATCTGTTATCATGCTCTCGGTATCAATGGATCTGCCTGACGCCTGAACAGGGCTTTTCCTGTAATTTGAAATTTTATTTACACTTTCACGGTTCTGGCTGACAAGTACGGTTAACCTCTGCTTAAGACTGCTTATTTCATTAGTTGTATCCCTGAATTGCTCAACCATCTTTTGCTGTCCGTCAAGGACACTGTTGACCTTTCTGCCCAACCCGCCTATTTCACCGTCTGCCTTAATATCGGCCCGCACGGTCAGATCTCCCTTTTCAACACGGGAAAGAATGGCCGCCAGGGAATTTATGGGGTTTGTAATCCTCCTGGATAAAACAAATGCTAAAACCATACCCACCGATATTGATAATATGGTTATTGCTATTAATATCCAGAGTATGGCAGTCTTTATCTGTTCCGAAGTTTTCATATCCTGGGCCAGATACCCGTTAAAGGAGAGCCTCAGCTTATTGATATCTCCTGTAAATTCCCTGTTCATTTCTGTCATGCTGTTATAGCCGTTGGTTATTGCCGCCTTCTGCATTATTACACTTCTCTTTTGTACTTCGGCCCCAGAAGCAGCATATTCCGTATGCAGGGTTTTTATTTTATCCAATGCCTCTTTATTGAAGCCGGAATCAACGAGTTCTTTCAGCAACTGCTCAATAGCCGCTTTATTTTTATTGATATCCGAAGATCTATCGTCATATGCAGAAGCAGAATACATCAATTCGGAATTATTCTGCGCAGTTAGATAAATAATGTCGGACAGCTTTTGATACTGTCCAAGCTTGGTTTTCAACTGTTTCATATTGAAAACCCTGTCAAATCCGAAAACCTCTGAATTATCAAGAATCATCCGGCCGTCGGCAGCTACGTTGGTTATACCCTGCTTTAATGCTTCAATTTTGTTGTTCAATTCCTTATTTTCATCTTCGGAAATTTCAGTATTTGCTCCGGTTGTCTGCAACCGGCTCAGAACATCTGCAAGAAGGTTTTTTACTTCTACAAAGTCAACATCCATTTCCTTTGAGTCCGAGTTTATAAGCTTTAATTTTCTGTTAATTTCAATAATGTCGGATAACGAATTGTTCAGCTGCGTTTCCAGGTCAGAAGCCAGCTGAGTCTTTTGCTCAAGCTGTTCCTTTTGAATACCGTCGTAAAGTTTTTGAACGTTTTTTGACAGTCCGGCAATGCTTTTATTGTCAAATGCCTTAAGATCAGCCGACATTGTATTTATGTAGACATCGGCATACTTCTTGTTTATTGCCGCCAGCTGCTGAACTGTCTCCTTGTCGGCCTGGCTGATTCCTGCATTCAACAGCTTGCTTGCAATATTGTCGATACTGTCGCCAAAGGCTTGAAAATCCTTGGTATCTCCGTATTCCATGGAAGTTACACTCTGAGTTGCCAGCTGCTGCCTTTTTGAAGACAGCTCCGACAGCTCCTGAAGCATGTCCTGATTGGATTTGTTTATCTGTATATTATTTACCGAATCCATTACTTTATTGTAGCCGAAGAACGATATGGCCGATGAGAGCAAGGATATTACAATAACTATACTAAAAGCTCCTATAACGGTGCTCTTGACATTTTTCATAGCAACCTCCAAATAAAAGTCAGTTAATTTAATTAATTCTATACAAGTTTCAAAAATCCTTTACTCAAAAGTCAAATTTAGTCAAAAAATCTGGTATTATTATACCATAATAATTGCTGTAATAATATTTTTTTTATTCCGGAAAAAAGGATATTTCATTTTATTGTAGAATATAGTAATTTGCCAACCTGCTTCCATAGTTATTTCTTATTAGTACTTCTACAAATGATAACTGCGCTTGACTGCGTCCAAATTTATTCAATTTAAAACAGGGCAATTGTTATTATGCCGGAAATGTGGAAATAATCCATATATGATTGTTTTCCGTACAATAGTTATGCTTATTGAATTTACGCTTAAAACAATTTTCCCGAATGAAATATTAATGATGGTGGTAATTTTAAAAATGAAAGTTTTGAATAGTTTAAAAAAGCTGGGTAAAAATTATTCTGTGGTCATTATTCCGCATACGAATGACGGCGTCAGAAGAATGTCATTTAAGGCACCGGTTGTCAAGTTGTTGATCGCATTGCTTATTTTTTCAACTGCTGCCGCTTTTGCCTTTGTTTACGGTTATCAAAAGAAAATTGACGCTTCACAGCTTCAGACAGATCAAATAAGCAGTGAAGAGTTGGAGCAGCAGATTAAAAATCTGACGGATATAATCAACCGGCAGAATGAATCGCTCTCTTTCAGCAACAGTCAATTGGAACGTATGAAACAGGAAAACTCCAATGCCAAGTCAAAAATCGAAGAATTTACCCAACTATATGAAGACATAGCCGACGACTATCTGAAAAAAACCAGCAGGGGTTCTGTCTCAACTAAAAACAGCAACAATGCAATAATGGATCTTTCAAAGCTGGGGAATATTGTTCAGGACCTTAACAATAACTTTAACGACAATGGAGATTTGACGGCTCAGCTCCTGAATACCAATGAAAAGCTGGATAAATACATAGATTCCATCCCGACATTTGTTCCAGCAAAGGGTTTGATCACTTCCCCATTTGGCATGAGGAATCATCCTATTCAAAAAGTGTATAAGATTCATGAAGGTGTGGATATCTCCTCGGCGAAAGGAGACCCCATTTTTGCGGCAGCCTCCGGTATTGTGGAATTTGCCGGCTACTCCAGCGGTTACGGCTACAATGTCAAAATTGATCACAAGAATGGTTTCCGGACAATTTACGGTCATTCTTCAAGGCTTCTGGTAAAAAAGGGAGACATTATAACCAAGGGTCAGAAAATCGCTTTGGTAGGGAGCACAGGAAACAGCACAGGCCCCCATTTGCATTTTGAAATCAGAATCGGCAATACACCTGTTGACCCGACTGAATATGTTAATTTAAATCCGACTGATTAAATTGGCATCAAAAATATGGTAAAATTAGAGTAAAAGTTGAAGTTATATTTTACTCTAGTAGTCTGTAACATCTAAAACATATATTGTGCGGCGGGGAAATTTAACCGGTTGCAATGTATGAATTTAGATGTTGCAGACTGCTAGTCACTGTTAAAGGAGGTATAAACTTGTTTAATAAACAAACGGATTTCGGAAAGGCTACCTTTGATACATTGGTAGGCACAAATACTGAACTCACAGGAGATTTAAGCTCCAAGGGAATTGTCAGAATTGACGGCAGGGTTACCGGAAATGTGACTGTTCAGGGTGACTTGTTCATAGGCGATACCGCGGTTATCAAAGGTGACGTCACAGCAACCAATATTCATGTCGCAGGTAATATTGAAGGGAATGTATTTTCCTCCGGGTTGCTGAAGCTTTTAACAACTGCCAGGGTAATCGGGGATATACAGGTAAAATCCTTTGTCTGCGAGGAAGGCAGCCTGTTTGACGGCAACTGCAAAATGCTTGAAGCCTCTTCTGTAAAACCCATACTGCTGGGTAAGAAAAAGGACTTTAAGAAAAGCTCGGAACTCAGTCAGGAAGAAGCTTGACTGGAATAAAGCCCAAACCCCGTTTCACTTATAGTGGACCGGGGTTTTTGTATGTAGAGCAGACATCTCTGAGGTATCAGCCGTATGTTATTAATGAGGAGATTAAGTGTCTGAATATCTTATTGCATTTCTTAATGAAAAGTTAAGGATTGCCCGGCGCGGCAATTTGTTGCGGCTCATTTCGCGCTGTGATATAATATTGAGAACAAATGTTTTACAAACAGTTGAGGAGGATATTATGAAACCTAATGAAAAAGCTGCAGTTGGTAATGAAGAGCAGCCAAAGAAGAAGAAAAAGAAACGTTCTTCTCCTTATGTTCAGTTTACCTTTGCAGTTGTAAAAACAGTGTTGGTTATCCTCATATCTTTAGGGTGTGTTTTTGGTGGAATATTGGGAGGAGCTGTTTTTGGATATGTTAAAAACGCTGCACCCATAACAGCTGATCAATTGGATATAACAAAACTTACCTCTTTCATATATGATAAGGATGGAAATGAGATTGCCCAGATAAAGGGAAGTGAAAACAGAGTACTCGTTGAACATTCTGAAATACCCGACAATATGAGAAATGCCTTTATTTCTATTGAAGATTCAAGATTCAGATCCCATAACGGTATGGATATCAAAAGGTTTGTGGGAGCTGCAATGGAGTATATTATCACCTTCGGTAACGCTTCATACGGCGGGAGTACCATCACCCAGCAGCTTGTCAAGAATATTACCGGGAACGAAGAATCAACCATTAAAAGAAAGGTTCAGGAAGCCTGGCAGGCAATGGCCCTTGAAAAAGTTCTCACAAAGGATCAGATCCTTGACAACTATATGAACCGTATTACCACCGGTTCCGGCGTCTACGGAGTCCAGGCCGCCGCAAAAAAATTCTTCAACAAGGACGTAAAAGATCTGTCCCTGGCTGAAAGTGCCTGTATTGCAGGTATAACCAAATCACCGGGGCTTTTCGATCCAACGTTGAGCGAGAAAAACAAGGCCAGGAACAAGGAACGCCAGGAGACTATTTTGGATGAAATGCTCAAACAGGGCTATATCAGTCGGAATGAGCATGACGAAGCCATCGCCGAACAGCTTAAATTCTATCAGCCCAAGGAGGAAGATACAAAGACTTCTACCAATGTACAGAGTTATTTTGTCGACTATGTACTCACACAGATTAAAAAGGATTTAATGAAAAAGTATAACCTTTCAAGCGATGCCGCAAGCATAAAAATTTACAATAGCGGTCTGAAGATATATACGACTCAGGATACAAACATCCAGAAAATAATGACCGAGGAATTTACAAATATAAAAAACTTTCCTGCAAATGAAAAAATCAGCAACCCCGATATGCAGGCGCAGGGTGCCATGATTGTCCTGGATCCCATCACCGGCCAGGTACGCGGAATGTACGGCCAGTACGGAAAAAAGGAAGTGAGCTTTGCGCTTAACAGGGCTACCGATATGAAAAGGCAGGCGGGTTCCAGCTTCAAACCAATCGCGGTTTATGCTCCGGCAATTGATATGGGCTTAATAACTCCCGGAACCGTAATTGACGACGTACCGGTTTATATGGATAATTCCAAACCGAATACTCCTTATCCGACAAACGCCGAATCGGGAACCTACCAGGGACTTATTACTATCAGAAAGGCCATAACAAAATCCCAGAACGTTGTTGCCGCACAGGTTTTCAGAGATTATCTGAAACCGGAAAATTCAATAAAATACCTTAAAAAGGTAAATATCGACAGACCCGATGAAGGTTATATTTCTATGGCTCTTGGCGGTCTTAATAATGGCGTCAATCCGCTGGATATGGCAGCGGCCT
>JAEVZU010000010.1 GCA_023392075.1 Bacillota bacterium
ACCAAACCGGCATTTACTACCAATACCATAGCTAAGATTATTACTATTAACCTTGTCCTTTTTACCTTCCTCATAAGCTCATTCTCCTTTATTTCTGATTCTCTATGGGATTAATTCCGTTAATTTCATTCATTATCTCGTCAGTGGGATTTTTAGGTTTTACATCCACTGAGTTTGGTTTTGGTACATCCGGCAAAGGACTCGTTTCTTTTGGTGCCGCTTCACTTAAGCTTTTATCTGCTGCCTGGTTCCGATTCGATATCAAATCACTGTCTCTGTCTTCTGTCTGAATTTTTTCAATGGATTTTGCTTCTATCTTCTCAAGTGTTATTACATTCCGATCATCGAGCAGCAATTTTTTCTCATCCCTGCTCTTCAGATATGCCTCTTTATCTTTTATGTAATCATTAAGGTCAATATCTGCCTGGAGTGAAAACAGATATTCGTCAAATGCCTTTTCGCAGCTTCCAAAGTCAGCCTTAAGCTTTAGCATGAAATATATTGCATTTTTAATATCTATCTTTTCATAAAGCTTCTGATATGTTGCTATGTCAGCATTGGAACCCGTATTTCCAACATCAAAAGCAAGCTTACCCGCATCTGCTTGATTGGGCTGGTTGGTTGCATTTACCGAAGGTCCTGACGGATTCGGCAAGCCTGCTGTGCCCGGTGAATTCAATTGGTTTGCTTCAGTTTTTGAGGTTATCTCCTCAAGCTGAAAAATGACTCTTTCTTCAATCAATTTGGCTTCTGAAATTTCACCCTCTGTGAAACCTTCTTTTTTCAGCTTTTTCATATATTCTTCATCAAGACCTGCGTTCAGCAGCAAATCATCCCTCTTGTTCTTATTGCTGCTCTCACCCAGAGTTGACTTGTTTCTTAGAAAAGTAAGAACCTCATTCCAGGAACGTCCGTATGCTTTTAATTCAAAGACTTCTTCGATACTTACACCTGTTTCATTTGATATCTCTGATGCAATTCTCTTATCCTCGCTGCTTGCATTGTCAACTGTTATGGTATCAGGCTTCAGGTTGTCAATTCCCAAAATAGTTAACGGAATAGTTGTTGTAATTAACACAAGTGCCAATATCAATGCCACAATCTTATATTTTTTTGAACTTTTCACCATATTTATGCCCATGCCCAGCATTTCGCACAAAACATAATGATAGAAATGGCATGGGCTCGGTGCCTCCTTTACTAATTTGTTTAATTTCTTTCAACCTTCCAGCTCCTCTTTTTGTATATTACTAAAATCCGAATTACGTCTATTCAATGCAATAATTTATATTTGTTTTACCATCTGTTTTAGCCCTGAACACAATTGAGGATATCTCACCAGACCAGGCCGTTCCGGGGTTGATGCTTTCATTTACTCTGTACTCAATTCTGCCTTCCTTAACTGTAACAGTTATGTTGGTTCCTGATATAGTTCCGGTCGCTGTGTCTTTTCCGGCTGTAAACCCGCACAAGTCAACTGCCTCAAGTTCATCGGGATTATAGGTTACAACAAACGTAATGTCTCCGAAGTCCTGTACATTAGCTGCCAGCAGCGAGAAATCAAATTCCTGGTCCTTTGTACATTCAAGCTCATAGGACGGGCTTGTGGTACTCTTTGTTATTGAATCACTCCAGGCCGTCACTCCTGTGATGTTCTTGCCTCTGACTCTGTAGGTATGTGAGGTTCCCGGAGCAAGATTTTCATCTGTGTAGCCTGATACCTGTCCCACATTTATCGACTCTCCGTCGGCCTCCACTTCGTAGCTTATGCCTTCTTCCTTTGTCCATGTAAGCTGTACCTGGGTATCAGTTACCGTTACATTCACATTTGAAGGTGCACCCGGTAAATCCGGCAAGGTTGACAGTGCAAGCACCGCACACCACTGTCCGTTTCCATTTGCATTCTTTGTTCTGACTCTGTAGGTATGAAATGTCTCGGCCTTAAGTCCGGTATGGTTGTACACGGTATCTTTCCCATTGTCAACAACTACTCCATCTACTTCGATGTCATATTGTGCATTCGCTTCCACAGCCTGCCATGCTATTGTTACTGTTTTGTTTGTAATTACTGCTGCCAGGTTTGCTATAATGGCGGCTCCTGTTGTTGAACCGCTCTCTTCCTGTGGTAACGTAGAGATTGTAATGGGACTGCTCCATTCCCCATTCCCGCTTATATTAACAGCTCTTATTTTATATGAATGTTCAGTTCCGGGAGTCAGATTTTCATTTGTGTATGACATTTCCTTTATGTTCACTGTATCTTTTTCATCTACTTGCAGATCATAGCTTTCTGCATAAGGTGAACTGTACCAGGTCAAAGTTATGGAGTTCTGTTCTGCCGTTGCCATAATATTTGTGGGCACAGAGGGTATGTCCGGCCATGTGGTTACTGTAACAGGCTCACTCCATTGACTTTTACCGCCTTTGTTATATGCTCTTATTCTGTATTTATGGCTTGTATTGGTTGATAAACCTTCATGAGTGTAGGTATTGGTTTCAACTTGAAGGATTCTGCCGTCAACTTCCAGTTCATAACCTTCCGCTCTATCAGGAACTTCCCATGTCAGAGTTATATTCTTCATTGTCGGCTTTCCGGTTAAATTTCCAGGTATTTCAGGAGGATTGGGGAGTGTGCTTATTTCTTTATACGTACTCCACTCACTGCTTCCTCCGTCATTTACCGATTTTACTCTATATTTATGACTTGTATCTGGCTGTAAACCATCATCTGTGTATGTTGTTTCCAAATCCGTTGATATAGTTTTTCCGTCGGCCTCTATTTCATAGCCGGTTGCTTTGTCTACTGCATCCCAGTTAATTGTTATTGCGGACTGTGTTGTATATGTTTCTGTTATCACAGGCGTCTCAGGTGGATTGGGAAAGGTAGCGGCCTGCGCAATATCACTCCAGGGTCCTGTTCCTCCTGCGTTTATGACTCTGAGCCTGTATGTATGCGAGGTTTCTGCCTGTGATCCACTATGGGTGTATGTGGTTGCCGTACCATTGCTTAAAATCGTCCCGTCAGCTTCTATTTCGTAGCCGCTTGCACCGCTTACGGCATCCCATTTTAGAGTAATATACGTTATTCCTTTTTTCTCGATATTAACTTTCGGAGGCAATGCGAGGGTTGTCCCAGCTTTTTGATTTGCAGCACTCTCAATTCCTTCACCATTTTTTGCTTTAACTATAAAATTGTATTGAATGTTTTCTGTCAATCCTGTTACAGTTATTTTTTTGCCGGGTACTGTAATCCATTCCGATGATGAAGTTAAAATCCCGGAAGCATTTACATATCTTGAACCTGCCATAATCTGATACTGTGTTACAGCAGGATTGGAGTCATTTATTAATAAATCCAATGAGGTTTCTTTATTGTTATTTATATTGAGTTGCGGAACCTGGGCCTTCGTTCTTACTGTTTTCTCCACAAACGACACATTTCCAACTTTGTCCCTAGCCTCATATCTCACGTAATATGCAGTATTTGCGGTTAATGAATTTATTGTTTTTGACGCACCACTACTCCAATCAGAAACAGTACTACCGACTGTATATCTATATTGTATTGAAGCCGCATCTGAAACTGTATCCGTAGCAGAACCTGTAATATTTATACTTGTATCACTAGCTATTACGCTTACATTTCCAATAACCGGAGGCGAGTTATCTACTATCACATCAATTGATTGAGTTATTGGGTCAGCGGTACCGTCACTTACTTCAAATTTTAATGTGTGTTTACCATCTGATAAGGTACTTACGTCTAATGTATTAAAATTCACAAGTTGGGCAGTAGCAGTATTGGATATGGCTCTTGACTCTTTCTCAACTGAGTCTATGTAATATTTGCAGGTTAGTGTATCTCCATTTGGATCATAAACTGTCATTGAGGGAGTAAAGTTGTTAAGCTTGGATAACGTCTCATCTCCTTGAGTTGTTGAGGTAATTGTTGGGGGTTGGTTAAAATTGACTGTTATATTATATGAATAGATAACAGCTGGTGTTTGGATAGTGTAAATTTTATACTCAACCTTCAATGCCTCACGTTTTGCAAGATAATAATTAACCCCCAACTGACCATTGGAATATCTATCTGCCTGCCTCCAATCAGACCAAGGGCCAAAGTCTTGCATATTTTCAGCTCTCCTTTGTGTCCTTACTTGAACATTAAATGAATTTTCGATAGTTACTGGGTAAGTACTGGAGAGAAAGAAAAATGCAAACCCATAATTTGGAGAATCATCAAAGCCTTCAATATATATACTATTCGTAACTAAACCATCATAAATATAACCATTCCTATATATGGTTCCTTCAGCTACTGTTACTTTTAATTTTCCTCCTTCCACTACATAATTCAATACCCTTCCTGTGTCAGTTACAACACTTGATACTGGCTTTGCATCTGCTGGTAATTCTATTTCGGTATATTGAGTTTGGGTGGAGCCCTCGATACTTTTTGTAACATTAGTTTCCGCTCTTACCTCCTGCCCAAACTCAATAAAATGCCCATTTTCCGTATTTCCAAATGAAACAGATATAAGAATATTCAATAGTAAAATAAATATTAAAACCTTACTTGCCAATTTTGTCATATTTTCACCCTGACACATTTTATTTTAAAATCTTAATATTTTTTTATCTAAAACAATTGTAAATATATGATCAGGTGTCCTGAATTTATTAAGTATAAAATGTAAAGTCAACTATGGTTAGCCCTAACCTTCAGAAATCACTTTTTCAAGCCAGGTTGAATACAGTTTGTGTATGAATTTTTTAGCTTTAGAATACTTTAGCTTCAACCCCAAACTATTGATTTATCACTGACAGTAAATTACTTTTAAATAATCCCACCACTCCAGCTTATTCGACCGTATATGACATGGTAGTCTCTTTATTTGTTTTGGACAGAAATCTGATAATAACTATTTCTCCCTTATCCGCATCCTCTACGCCATATACAATCTTGCCGCCGGCAAATTCCTTTATGGTTATGTTTGTTCCGTCAATTTTTCCAGTCTCCAATTCCAGCCCTTGGGTAACTGCGTATAGGTCAACTACTTCAAGATCGTCAGCATTATATCTGACAACTATGTCATAGCTGCTTACATCTTTTTTGGGCACTGCTATAACGAAATTAAATCCGGTGTCCTTATCAACTTTTATAATCAGTTCTTCCTTGGTGTTGACTCTGATAAGCTCAGTCCATTCGCTGCAAACCCCGTCTTCGCTTACAGCTCTTACCCTGTATTCATGTACTGAGTTAGGCTCAAGTCCTGTAATTTTATATGTTAAT
>JAEVZU010000012.1 GCA_023392075.1 Bacillota bacterium
TTTCTACGATGGTATCTATGATCTGCGTATCGTAAAGCAGCCGGCCGCCCTGTTCCATATAGATATCTTCTGCTGTAAACTTAAGCATTTCGGGATTAAACCAGCCGTCATTCCCACAGGGGTCGGCGGCACCATATTGCTGTTCCAGGAGGCGCTTCTTTACCAGTTTATTGATATATGAAAGCTCGTCCTCCTCCGGTATGCCCGGACTCATCATGGGAGTTACCTGTCCTCCGGTAGCCGTGCCTCCAAGGAATATATTCTTCTCAATCAACAGTGTCCGGGCTCCTTCCATCACTGCTGCAATGGCTGCAATGCAGCCGGCGGTACCTCCGCCTGCAACTATGACGTCATACTGGCATTCACTGGTCTCACATATATTGGAATAAAGGTATTTTTCCATAACTAATTCCCCCTTCAGCACTTATCTCTTGCACTGTGCCCACCAGTCATAGTCATCCACATAGCACAAATCAAAAAGCATACAACCCCCGGATTTTTTGAAGCACATATCCACTGCTTTGCCGAATACTTCAGACTCATTTTCATACTGCTGCAGAAACAGGCTTCCCACATAGGGCACCGCATCGCCTACCACCTTTTGCACCATGTCCCCTGAGCCTTCCACACTGTACCAGTAATAAGGCCTGCCTTTATCAAGCGCATCCCTGACAGTCACATCGGTATAGTAAAATCCCGACAGCAAGGTATCGATATATTCGGCATACCCTGTGGCAGCATAGCTCTCATCAACCCAGGGATATTCCTCCGGAACATATTTCTCACTTGCCCAGTTAGCCCCCACAAGATAATAAAGCGGGTACCAGGAACCTGTATAATCCGCAAATTGAACATTTTTCCCCGACTCTTTTATCATTGTCCGGACCTGCTTTATAAAAGTCTTTATGATGCCTGCCCTGAAGGTAACCCACTGACCGAACAAAGGTCCGTAGACAACCTTGAGGTTTTTGTCCGCTGCGTTTTCCCGGGTCTCTTCCAGCCGATAAATATCTTCAGGCCAGTTCTGCACTTTTTCCCCGGTAAATTCTTCAAATCTGCCTTTTGTATAATTGCTGAAATCAGAACCCAGGCCGACGAATCTCACCCTGTCCAGTACTACTCCATCTATGTCGTAGTTTGTGACCAGTTCCTTTACTATGCTGAGCTCATAGTTCCTTACTTCCTTCATGACCGGATTTACAAATACTTCGCTGAAATCATCAATTGAGCCAGTAGTTCTTATATTGTTCAATTCTGTTATGGGTTGAATCTCAGGTTTTCCATTTTCATTTATTCCATACATTTCTGTCTGCCACGCTGTATTTATAAAGCCCGGTGACAGCCTGTGCCGCTGTTTGACCCTGCCTTCGGCAAAAACATCAATACCGGCATACAGCTTCAATCCTTCAGCATGTGCCGCATCTATATAGGTCTTCAAATAGTCGGTATATTCAAAATCCTTGTCAAACCGGTTGTAGTGAGGGACAAAAGAGCTTTTATATATGCAGAAGCCAGTGGTGTCTTTTACACTCAATATAATGGAACCTATACCGGCTTCCCTGCATTTTTTTATAATACTTTTAAAATATTCTTTATCTGTTATCCGCTGCTTATTGGCTTCAATCTCAACCCATATGTAATAATTGTAATTAACCATTCAACTGTCCACCCTTTATCCTTTAATTGCTCCTGAAACAGCATTGATGTAATTCTTTTGGAATAACAAAAATACTATAATTACAGGAATTATTGAAATTACAGTTCCTGCCGCAATGTATCCGAATTTGTAATTGAACTGTCCGTTCAAATATTTCAGCGCTGTAGCAAGAGGGTATTTTTGCGGATCCTGCAGTATAACTATCGGCCAAAGAAAAGCGTTCCATTTTGATATGAAGTCAAATATTACAAGTGTTGAAATAGCAGGCATTACTCCGGGCAGCATTATTTTGTACCAGGTCCTTACTTCCGAGGCACCATCTATTTTTGATGCTTCTATGAGTTCTTTCGGAATACCTAAATATGCCTGCCTGAGAAGGATGATACTAAATACCGATACAGCACCCGGTATAATTACTCCCCAATAGCTGTCAATCAAATGTATCCTCTGCACCTGCAGATAGTTAACTACCAGGCCTGCTGCAGCGGGTAAAATCATTGTGCTGGTAAGAACTCCGAAAACAATACCCTTGCCTTTAAAATTCATACAAGCCAACGGATAAGCGCAGAGAGCAGCAAGTATAATATCAAGCAGCGTTCCTACTACGGTAATAAAAGTTGTATTATAGAGAATCCGGGGCAGATTCATAAAGTCGATAACCCCTATGTAGTTGGCAAGTGTCGGATGAGAAGTAAACAACGTTATATCATATATGTTTTCTCCCGCTCTGAAGGTTGTACTCAGAAGCCATAGGAAGGGTCCTGCAAAAAGCAAAGCTATGAGAATCAAGGCTACATACAACAATATGGTAGAGACGGCTTTTTTCATCCGCTTTTTTGCTCTCAGATTATAGGCTGTTTCAATTTCCTTATTCATTGTTGTTCATCCCTCCTCTCCTGCCATATATAAATACAAATGTACTCAGTGCCAGTATAACTATTGATACCAATACACCAACCGCTGCAGAATATCCAAAATCAAAATCTATAAAGGCTTTTCGATAAGAATAGAGATTGGCAACCATTGTTGCATTATTAGGACCTCCATCATCCTTCATGGCAAAAACCACATCAAATACACTTACGGCAGAAATAACCGACATTAAGCTGCAAAACCACACATAAGGCTTCAAAAGAGGTATTTTTATTTTAATAAAGGTCTTAAATCTGCTTGCTCCATCTATAATTGCAGCTTCTTCCATTTCAGGCGACAGCGACTGAAGTCCCGCCAAATACAGCATCATATAATATCCAAGCCCCTGCCATATTGTTATAAACATAAGTGTGAATAGTGCCAGATTAGCATCCCCAAGCCATAAGACAGGATCTTTCAGTAGCCCGACATTAATCAGGATACTATTGAGTATGCCGCTTTCTTCAAATATCCAATTCCATATAATGGAAACAGCAATCATCGAGGTGACAACAGGAATATAAAAAAGTACCCTGAAGAAACTCATACCGGGCAGCTTTCTATTGACCAGAGATGCAAGCATTATGGATAATACCTGGATTATGGGAACAACTAAGACGAACATTACCGAATGTTTTATGGCTATCCAGAAATCTTCACTATGTATGGCTTTTGAGAAATTGTCCCAACCAACATAATTTACTACAGGATTAACACCGGAGTAATCAGTAAATGCTAAAGGTATGCTGTAGATGATAGGATAAACTACGAATAGTGCTATAATTACCAGTGCAGGTGCCATAAATGCATATGCAACAAAGTTCTCCCTAATTTTTCTTTTTAATACACCGTTCATCATCATTCAAATCCCCTTTTAAAGTTTTCATGCAGACAGAACAAATCTGCCTGCATGAAATCAATTTACTTTATTTGTCTGCAGCAAGTAAATCATTAACCTTCTTTTCTGCTTCATCAAGAGCTTTCTTTGGATCTCCGCCATGTAC
Source organism: Bacillota bacterium (assembly GCA_023392075.1). Taxonomy (GTDB): domain Bacteria; phylum Bacillota; class Clostridia; order Acetivibrionales; family DSM-1351; genus Ruminiclostridium. Next base: position 3,574 of record JAEVZU010000012.1, read on the forward strand.
TGTAACAGACTCTTGTGCCTTTTTGAGTTCACCATATATATCTAATTGCTTTGTTACTGCAAGAGTCATATCTGCTGTCTTTGGAAGTTCATCAGCAACAATTGAAATAGCTTTCTTTTCAATTGTGCTTGTATCTGATTTAAAATATGGATCCTGTGAAGCTTTTGTAGTTGATGGGAATATTGATACTGTCTTGCTGAATGCCAGCTGATTGTCATCATTTGTTATAAATGCAGCGAAATCAATCGCTTCGGTATGATGCTTGCTGAGCTGCGTAACAACAAGATTCATAACTGAATTATTGATTATTCCTGCTTTACCGACCATTGCTTCCGTCACTTCGGTATTTTTGTATATATTTGGCGCTTCATCCTTAACTCTGTTAATTGATTGAGCACCGGAATTAATCATAGCAAGCTTGCCTGTATTGTACTGTTGAAGCATTTTATCCCATTGTCCCCAATTGTCTTTTGGAATTATGCCATCTTTAGCCGCTTTTTGGTATTTAGTAAGTAAATCGAGGGCTTCAGGAGTGTTGAAAGCTGCTTTGGTCTTATCATCGCTTAAGATTTTAATGCCTTCGAGCCAGAGCATTCTTCTGAATTCGTCAGGAATATAAAGGTAAGCACCTGTCTTTTCCTTCATTTGTTTTGCCATTGACAGCATTTCATCCAATGTTTTCGGAGTGCTGGTCAGACCCGCTTTGGCAAATAAATCCTTATTATAAATCATAACCTCCGGAGCACCGTACCAGGGGAATGCATATGTAGCATCCGCTATGCTTGCAGACTTAAATAAGGTCTGGATATAAACGCTCTTCTGTTCCTCTGTTGCTTCCTTTTCAAGGTCTACGAGAATACCTTTTCCTGCAAGGGTCAATGCCATTTCTGTATTTAAATTAACTACATCTGGAGCATTTCCGCCTGCTGCGGCTGTTATCAGTTTGTTCTGTATTGCATCATAAGGCAGGTCTGTCCACTTAACAGTAACATTTTTATGATCATTCTGGTATGTTTCAATCAGCTTGTTAAAGAAATCAGTGAATGTAGGCTGAAGTGAAATAGTCCAGAACTGCAGATTAACCGGTTCCTGACTTACCGAAGAATCAGCTGCTGCTGTTGAGGATGCTGCTGCTGTTGATGCGGCCGTATCTGAAGATTTAGTATCTGCTGATCCGCACCCTGCAACAATTCCTGCCATCATGCATACCGCTATAACCAATACAAGTATGCTTCTTAATCGACTTGCTTTTACCATGACGAGTTCCTCCTAATATTTTGTTTTTTATACCATACCCTAATTATATATAAAAAGAAATTTTTCTTCAAGTCTTTATTTTATGAAAATATTTTTCTTTTTTTATTTAATTTCGAGTCTGTTTTTGATATGCTGCTGTTTTTTGTCGTATTTATATATGAAGCTGTTTGATATGGATACTGTAACATCCACACAACCCTGGGCTTTGATCAGAATTGAACTGCCGTTTACCTGCGCTATCTCCGGGTTGCTTGAAGTGACCTTGAATTGTGACGGGTCAAGATACATTATAATATCCTTTCCATCCTTGAAGGCCGCTCTGACTTTAATTTCTGCAGATTTTCCAACTTTTATTTCCCCTTCCGGCGGCAGTTCAAGTGTAAAATGGTCTATGGCATGCTTCTCATGGAACTCTTCATGGTTTATATAATTTACAAGTATACTGCCGCAAAACGTCATATCCTCCAATATCCTTTTTTTAACCTCTTCATTCATGCTCTTTGAAAGAGTTACCGATTCAATTATTTTTTCTATGGATTTTTTGATTGCTCTTGCTTTTGAAAGATTTATATCGGTTTCGGAGCAATTATTATCAACAGCCGGAATAGAATTCAACCTGTCAGCAAGTGAAGCCGCCTCTTTTGCAGAAATGCCTTTATTGGGCAAATAGATTTCACTTATTTTTCTTTTAACCCCATTAACAATGGTTTTTACAGAGAGGGCAGGCTTATCATCCCAAACAACTGCGGTATTTCTGAACAACCCCTCCTTCAACACACCGCCGTATCCTGCGTTCATGAGCGATTCATATTCAAAAAGAGCTATACCGTCTGCCCCATTTTCCACGGCAGTTGCAATCTGTCCTGCAAGCATTTCATTGCTCAGCCCTGTTCCGGTTCCCAAACCCATTGTAACGTATGCATGGCCCCTGGAAAATTCAATAGTGTTCAATGTATCCTCCCTGGTGGATGCGGTATCCATTGTATATGACATTGGTATGATATTGTCTATATATCCTCCGGACACCCACTTTACCGGCTCCTGCATCAGACTGGCAGGCCCGGCTTCATAGTTGGGCCATACATCGGCGGAGATCCGGATATCAGGCTTTACAGCTCTGACTTCTGAAACCACCCTGTAAACAAAGGTATTAATAATATTGGCCCTGAAAGCACACCAGCTGTCCCATAGCGGATCTCCGGGCCTGATATTTATAGGGTCGGCTCCATTTGCTTTTTTAAATAATTCCCTGGTATAGGTATCATAGCCAAAATCATTTGATCCGTCACCACCGTCGGGATAACGCACATAATCCAGCTGGAGCCCGTCGATATCATATTTTTTGACAAGTTCGGAATATATGCTCATTATGAAATCACGGGTTTCAGGCAGTGCCGGATTTGCAAAATAATATTTGATATTATACATGTCAACAAACTGGAAATTATCACCCTTTCTGCTTATCAGCAGCCACTCGGGCTTTTTGGCATACACCGGACCTCCATCAAAGGTACCCGAATCACCGATAAAAAAGTTTTCAACCCAGGAGTGCACTTCCATTCCTCTCTTGTGTGCTTCGGACAAATATGCACCCAGTACATCAAAACCGTTATACATGGGATTCTGTT
>JAEVZU010000052.1 GCA_023392075.1 Bacillota bacterium
CTTTACACCGTCCTTAATATTACTTATGTTTTTCAAAATATCTTCTACTGTCTTATCGGTAACTTTGATATTTGCACTTCCTTCAGAGTTCACAGCAGCAGATAATTTAACTGTCACATAGGATGCAGCCTTTGGATCTGCAGCAGTAGAACTGTTATAGGAACTGCCTGAGCTGCTTCCGCCGCCTGATCCACTGTTTGAGTTACCGGAATTGCCTGGGTTACCTGGATTACCTGGATCACCTGGATCACCTGGATTACCTGGATCACCTGGATCACCTGGATCACCTGGATCACCTGGATCACCTGGATTGCCTGGATCACCTGGATCACCTGGATCACCAGAGCCTCCCTTGCCTGTAAGGGTAATAACACCATAAACCGAGGTATCCTGATAACCCGTACCTGATTTATCATTCCAGGCTGCTACACTCTGACGTGCGCCATTTTTAGCATCATTCACTTGTGTATCAAAACCAATTTTTATATCGTTTTGCAAGGTTACGGTTCTAAACGGTATCTTCATTTCAACAGTATAATTAGTTCCCGATACCTTCGCAGCAGACTCAAAGCCCTCCGATATATCTGCAGGATTGAAAGAAGTCTCGTTGTCATAATTTACTCTGTATTGCCCGTCATCCTCTTGATAAAATGAAGTTTTACCATTATTTTCATCTACAAACACTTCAACCGAATCCTGTTCATATGCATTTGCACTGCTTTTATCAAGCTGTTCATCACTAATCTGAATCAACACATACAGATTATTATCATCCCAGAGGGTCTTTGCAGTCCCCGTAGCTCCCTGCCATGCCATCTGGTACTCATTGATTGCCAATGCAGGTGTATTGCTCCATATGGAATCTATAGCACCATCTACAACCGGAGTGCCGAAATCAGCTGTTGACTGTTTTGCGCCTACCGGTGTGGTGGGTTCATGTTCCGACATGTATTTATCAGGATCAACTACGCCATAGTATGCCAGTTTAGCCTGCAGGTTCTTATCAAACAGCAGTGGATTCTGAGAGGATCTCCAGCTTGTACCGTCATCCATTCCCCATATTGTAACACGTTCGATATTCGCAGCATGAGCTTTGAAGATTTTAAACAATTGCGCATATAAATAACCCTGAGCTTCTGCAAGCTTATCGGAAAGCTGGGAGTTTTCTCCTGCGGTAATGTCAAGTTCCGTTATACTTACATCTACACCCAGAGAGATAAATCTTTCCAATGACAGCTCAACGTTTACAGGATTTGTTTTTATATTGTAGTGTCCCTGCATGCCAATTCCATCAATAAGAAGTTTCCCAGGATGAGCTGCAGCGTATTTATCATTGATTTCCTTTACCATATTGTAAATGGCTTGTGATTTCTTTTGATTATCCTCATTATAATCATTATAATAGAGCTTTATATTCCAGTCAGGATGTGCATCCAGAATTTCTCTGGCAGCTAAAAATGCCTGTTCAATATAATCCGGCCCGATAGCCTTCCCCCACATTGAATCATTGCGAAGGGAGCTACGCCAATCCGAGGGATTTGATGGATTGTCACCCATTGCTTCATTTACCACATCCCAGGATATAACCTTGTTGCCGAAATGCTCAACTACTGTCTTTATATGAGTTGTCATATTTTCGAGAGCTTCTTCACGAGGCAGAGGAATTTTACTGCCGCTTTCATCTGTAGTGGTATTCATCCATTCACCGGTCTGCTGATGCCATACCAGCACATGTCCATGCATTTTCATTCCTTCTGCCAGTACTTTATCAACCATGGTATCTGCCGCAGTAAAAGTATAGTTACCTTTTGTGGGCTGCAGGCTGCCCGGCTTCATATCATTTCCTGCCGTTGCGGTATTATTGTGCATCTTCAGGAGTTCAAGCCTTATGCCGCTAAGATCCTCTCCTGAAATGGCATTTCCGATTAAAAAGTCATCTCTATATGCATCTTTAATGGGTATAAGATCCTTTTGTATTTCAATAGGTCCTGATTGTGTTTTTTCAAAGCTGATATCATCAATATAGAAAGATGCTGTAGCATTATTTGAACTTTCCAAATAAATAGTAAGATTTTCATCAGGTATACTGTTATAGCGGTACGTACCCTCATATTTTACCCAATCATCACTTGTAGAAATTGTTTTGGCTTGCAGAGTAACATAACTCGGATTACTGCTTCCAACCTGTGTAGAAAGCTGAAGCTGCGAGCTTTCAGGTTCTATCAGCTTAACCCATGCTGTAATCTTATATTCACTACCCTTGTCCACGTATTTTTCCACACGTAATGTTGGACCATTCCAGGTCTTGGTTCTGCCTTCCACCTTCAATGAATAATCGCCGGAATGGCTGGCTTCATCAGTCGGCGTTAATATTTCCACTCCTCCCCTTCCGACAAAACCTCCTGTAGACTGATCCTCAAAGGTTATTGTTGTAAACGTCAGGGCAGGGTCTCTTGGAGGCTCTTCCGGATCCTGTCCCGTAACAGTTTCTGTAATTAAAATATCTCCTATGTAAATCGGAACTGTTTTGCCTGCATCATTTGACTGGATTCTTAATGCAGAGTCTTTAGCCGTATCAACCGTAAACTCCTTTGTCAATGTGAACGCTTCCCCGGCAGTCAAATCAGCACCTGCCAGCCAGCCATAGCTATCTACGGTCTGAAGGTATGCCTGCGCTCCGTCAGGTATGGTAACATCCGGATCAACATAGCCTTTTACAGTAACGGTATAAGTTTTTCCATTCTGCATTCCCACATCAGCAAATTTGAAATCGGCAGCGTCCCAACTGTTTGACCTGTTACTTACAAATAAAGCCTTTCCGTCGTCATTGCCCGCAAAAGTTTTATCAACTGCTGTCAGGCTTGCTCCGCCGGATTGTACAGCCTTTCCGGTTCCTGATTCAAAGCCCTCGTGGTATATCACCTTTTCGTTATTTCCGTCTGTTTCATCAGTGGTGATCAATATGTCCCCTATATAGAATGGAACTTTTGCTCCTGCGTCATTTGACTGTACCCGTATTCTGTCATCCTTGCCGGAATCAACAGTACACTTTCCTGTCAAAGTAAATGCTGCTCCGGTGGTTATATCAGTCCCCCCCAGCCAGCCATAGCTACCCACGGTCTGAAGCCATACCTGTGAATCTGCAGCTACCGTCGCTTCGGGATCAACATAACCTCTTATGGTAATGTCGTAAGTTTTTCCATTCTGCATACCGATATCCGCAAATTGAAAATCCGCCGCATCCCAGGTATTCGCCCTATCAGCAACATATAAAGCCGTTCCGTCGGCATTGCCGTCAAAAACTTTACCGGTAACCTGAGTCAGGCTGGCACCTCCGGATTGTACCGCTTTGCCAACTCCGCCGGCAAAGGTTTCATGGTAAACCGTTGTGCTCCCGGCATACACTATGCTGTTAACCTGCATGAGCGAAATAACCAAACAAAGCACCAAAAAGATGGCTGCTCCCTTCCTCCAATTCCTGAAAATTGTACTGCTCAACTTTAACCGCCTCCTCTAAATTTTTTTACTATATATTTATCAAGAGTATTTACCAACTGCTGTTCTCATATGGTAAATACAAATTTAATAACCATATCTTAAAAAATATATAAGTGATGAAAATTAAATTAACGCGTTATGCCAGTTGGTGACCAATAATACAAAAAAAATTGTTACTGACTATCCTGCGGATTTTAAACAGTGCGATAATATAAAGTGCGATAATATAATAAGAAATTATTAAATCAATAAGATAATAGTTGAAACGGCGAATAGAAATAAATCAAATTTGTGTAAATCTGTTTTAAAACAGGTTTGGACCTTCGATTGAAGTTCCGGGGGTTTTGCTGCAGCCGACATAACCTTCAATATCTCGGCTGCAGCAATCTTGGGAGGTATTATATTGCATTAGTACCCTCTATTGACAATGTATAACACGCCTCACGCCGGCTATTTTACCACTTTTCTTTGTCGTCGTCCTTGCCTTGCGTCAGCAAGGCTGCGTCCATCCTCCCCGAAAATTGCCAAAATATCTCAGCGCGAGGTCGGTGATTTTTGAGTGAGATACATCTTTAAGTATTTACCAAATTCTGTAGTTTCCGCTAAGAGCCAGCAGTGCAAAGAAATACAAAAGGTTGTCATAATATCTGCGTTTCCCTGTTCGCAGAGGCTGCTCCCAAAATTTTCTGACAAAATATTCCCGAAACTGTCCGCGTGAAGCAAGTGATGCCTGTGCCAGAGTTGCAAGCAATCCTACAGGATGCAACACTCCCGCCGATGTCCCGTCAACTTCCTGAACCAATTCATCCTGATTGGTAACAGGGGTTCCGTCAATATAATAAACAACATCTTCCTTCCCCTTTACTGTCCATCCAAAAAATCTCTGGATATTTTCGGCTTGCGTACATGACCATTCATCAGCAGCAAACCACTCATAATCCAATGCAATATTGGCAGCAGTGCGGTAGGCATCGCTATAAAACAGGTTATGGCTTGCCCGGTTGTGGGGTGTACCGTCATACTCTGCATATTCGGCCGATAATCCGGTTACGGGGTGGCATGCTTTCTTCAGATAATCCCGGCTAAGCCTTGACGCTTCCCTGAAAAACCCGGCATCTTCAGAATTTCCCCAAAGCGCAAATAATTCATAAAAATGTGGAAGATGATAAGATGGATCTGAGAAATTACAATTTGGAATAAAACGAATCAGCTTTGTCTGAGGATCGAACATAGGGTTTTTTATTTTATGCACCATTTCGTGCAGTATACTTCTGGCTTCCCTGGTATAATTAAATATACCTTCACCGTCTCCCCACCGTCTTCCGGCAAATAGAAGTGCCATAGCAAAAAATTCTTCACCGTCAGGTGCGGGACCGTCGGAATTGCGTTTGCCATTCAGTTGTGCCGACCATCCGAAATAACCTTTATTTTCACCGTGGTCAAGATACATATAGGTTTTTGTCCATTTCCATATCCGGTCAAAAATATCTTTGCGGTCCATTTGAACCGCAATCATCATACCGTAGCTCTGTCCTTCAGTGCGGACATCCAGGTTACCGGTATCCACCAGATAACCCATATCCTCACCGACTTCATAGTAGATACGCTGGTCCTCGCTGCCATAAAACAGCGTATTAAAAGTGGAATAAATCCGTTGCTGCACCTTTGCCTTAGAGTAACCATACTCGGAAAACAAGTTTGAATAATTACCTGTCTGAAAAGAATTTGGCATATAGTATTTCCTTTCTTAACGAATTAAAAAACTACTATGCTATCGAAAGCCTTTCCATTAACCCTTAACTCCTCCCAATGCAAGACCATTAACAAAATATCTTTGCAGGAACGGGTATACCAGAAGTATCGGCACGGCAACAACAATGGTAATTGCCGCCCTGATGGACTGAGGCGTCGTTACATTACCCGCTCCGGATTGTGCCGCAGCAGCGCCGACCCCTGCCGAGGTGTTACCCGCATTCATTGCACTGGCAAGAAGCTTTTGAAGTTCATATTGCAGAGTGGATAGACTCTGCTTTGCCGAATTGTACAGGAAGGTGTCAAACCAGGAGTTCCAGGAACCAACTGCAACAAAAAGTGCTATTGTAGCCAGGGTTGGTACACACAGCGGTAATACTATCTGCAGGAAAATACGGAATTCCCGTGCTCCGTCCATTTTAGCCGACTCAATAAAACTTTCCGGTATGGACTTAATATAGGTACGGATTACTATAAGGTTGAATGCACTTATAATATTCGGCAGCCAATATACGGTAAATGTATTAATCAGATTTAGATCCCTTATAAGCATATAATTGGGTATCAAACCTGCATTAAAGTACATTGTCATAACAAAAAGGACTGTTATTGACTTTCTGAAAATAAACTCCCTGCGGCTTAGCGCATAAGCCAGCATTGAAGTAAAGAAAAGGTTTGTAATCACAATAACTATTGTTTTTGTAACACTTATAATAAATGCTCCATAAATTGTATCCATGTGGAAAACAACACGGTAATTCTGGAGAGAGAATATTCTCGGCCATAGATATATACCGCCGCGGACAGTGTCCATACCTTCATTAAAGGATATGGCAAGCGTATTAAGCATCGGATATACCATTGCAACTGAAAGAAGTATCAGAAAAGTAGAGTTCAATGTTGTAAATATAATGTTTTCAGCGCTTAGATTTTTTTTGCCTATTTTCATTCAACTTCCCTCCTTATATTAACTTTTCTTCGCCAAGACGTCCGGCGATAAAGTTAGCACTGGCAATCAAAATTATACTTACTCCGGTTTTGAAAATACCTGCTACAGTGGCTAGTGAATAATTACCCATTTTAATACCGTAATTGAGAACAAAAATATCAATTGTTTCTGCCTTTTCAATTACAAGGCCATTTCCAAGGAAGTATTGAATTTCAAAGCCTGCTTCCAGAATCCAGCCTATACTCATTATAAGCAGAATAACAATAGTCGGTTTGATCGACGGAAGAGTTACGTTCCACATTTTATGGTAGCGGTTAGCACCGTCTATTTCGGCAGCCTCATACAGTGCCGGGTCTATTGCAGTCATGGCAGCCAGATAGATTATGGTATTCCAGCCCAGTTCCTTCCACAGATGTGAGCCTGCAACTATACCCCAGAAATAGTCCGGATTGGATAGAAACTGTACAGGTTCATTAATAATATGAAGCTTCGTTAGCACTATATTGATAATACCGCCACTGGACGGCAGGGCAAGAGCGGAAGAAACCAGTCCGGCAACAATGATCCACGACAAAAAGTGAGGCATATATGTGATGTTTTGCACAATACGCTTGAAGCCCACATTTTTAAGCTCATTCAGCAATAGTGACAAAACTATTGCGCCGATATAACCAACTATAAGTGTAAGAAAACTTTGCGCCAGCGTGTTACGTATATCTCTTATAAAACGTTCACCATTTATGCCGGTAAATAATTTGACAAAATTATCAAAACCAACCCATTGCTGATCAAATGTATTCCTTACAGCAGGTTTAAAATTTTGAAAAGCCATAGTCCAACCGGTTATCGGCACGTACGAAAACAGTATCTTGTATAGCAGGAGGGGTACACTCATAATAATCAGCTCACGCTGTGAGATTATGATGTCCCGGATATTCCTGCGATTTCTTGGAAGAGCCAGCGTTTTTGCCCGCATCTTTTCTACCTCCTGTTTATCTAAAAAAAGGGGACTTGCATCCCCTTTTTCCAGATTAATTATTGTTAAACGTTAAGACTCTAGTAATCATTAATTTATTTAGCAGCCCAGTTTTTGATTCTGTCCTGAATTCCTGCATTTACAGCATCTTCATAAGCTTTAACATTGATTTTACTGATAGCAGTTGTGTATTCGGACCAAATGCCTTCAAACTTATCCGGGCTGGCCATAATAGCCTTTGGCAGGAACTGCAGTGCAGTATCTTTCAGCTGTTTGTCTGCCATCTGGGCATCACTTCCGTCAGGAAGAGCTATATTCCATGCCGGATAGTAAACAGGGTTTTCCGGCGGCTGGTTATTAAAGTCTCTCCAGGTCTTCTTGTTGTACTTGGTCAGAAAATCCTTATCGTACTGTTTCAAAGTTGCGAAGAATTCTTCGGGCTGATCATCAGGACTATAAGCATTTCCATCTGAGTATGTACCGTTATGCTTTGGCATTATGTCTACAAGAGCCATTAATCTGTTTGAAGACCTCCAAATAAGGTCTGTTGAATTTGCACGCTGCTGTTCGTTTCTGGTAAATTTACCGTCGGCACCCTTTTGATAATCTTCACCTTCAACACCCCAAGCCAGGATTTTCTGCCAGTCTTCATTCATTATTGTATTAATAAAGGAAACTGCTACTTCAGGCTTCTTGCAGGATACCGATACACCCACACCCTGATTGATGTTCATAACATCTCTGTCTGCGTAATAAGGAGCCTTACCATCAACTGTAGGCATTGTTGCTACATAAGTACGTTCAACCTTGTTAGCTGCAACAAGGGCATCATGAGCATTGCCGTAGCTCCAACGCTGGTCATACATACCAAGTACGCGACCGGTTGCAAGCTTTGCAAGGTACTGGTCAAGAGTTTGCGTGAAGCTTTCCCTGTCAACCATGCCCTTTGCATTCATTTCATTCAGGTACTGATAGTATCTCTTGGCAACATCCTTATCGGCAAATATTGCCGCTACATTATTCTCATCAACTATAACACCGCCATTGTTAGGCGCACCTGCAAGATATTCAGGCGGATTGGTCAATCCCCATTCTCTTCCCTGGGCACAGAGAATTTCAAAGGCAATGGTGTCCTGTCCGTCTATCTTTGGGTATTTATTCTTGTAATCTTCCAACATCTTAAAATATTTTTCAAGTGTCATGTTTGAAAGATCAGGGTAGCCTTGATCTGCAAGCACGGCTTTTTGTATCCAGAAGCCGGAGGCACTGTAGTTTACTCCACCTACTATATCTCCGTAAAAACGGTTATAGTTCGGAATCTGATATATGTGTTTTCCCTGTCCGCCGTCATAAGCTATCTTATTCCAGTAAGGCTTAACATGCTCATATAATGCGCCTGCAGCTTCGGGCTTCAAATAGTCATCCAATGGTATATATGCACCTCCGGTAACCAAACGCGCATTTTGATCTGTTGAACCGATCAAATCCGGATATTCACCGCCGGCAAGCATAACACCTATTTTCTGATCCTGGTTATCCGGAGTAATTATCTCGTAATTAAGAGTTACGCCCAACTTATCCTTCAAGAGCTTTGTGAGCTTGTTGTCGGCCGACGGCGCCTGCTGACTGGTGGTAATCCAGATGCTCAGCTCAACAGGATTATCCGGTGAGAGAACCGGTAAAGAACTGCCTGATGAAGCCGCAGTAGATGGCGCGCTGCCTGTAGACGCCGTAGATTGGGTACTATTTGCCGAGTCACTGCCGTTACCGCATGCGGACATTGCAACTGCAACAGCCGCTGCTAAAACTAGTGATGCAAACCGTTTCATAAATCATCCTCCTTAAATTTTTTATGCGGGTACTGATAGCAGGCTATTTGACTGTTACACCCGCTTCTTGTATAATTGCATTATATTTAGAATTTAATTTAAAGTAAATTATCAAATTGGGGATAAGTATAGGACATTTTTACAAGGGGCTGGTCAAAATATTCAAAGTAGTGCTTGTAGACGATGAGCCATCAGTGATTGAAGGATTACGCATTTTTGTCGATTGGAACAAGTTAGGCTTTGAAATAGCAGGGGAAGCACCTGACGGTGCAGCCTCTTTTTCTGTTATACAAAATGTACGGCCCGATCTGGTTATATGTGATATACGCATGCCTGGGCTCAACGGTCTGGAGCTTATAGAAAAAGTAAATAATGAAATAATACCGGCTCCTAAGTTTATCATACTGAGTGGTTACAATGATTTCTCCTATGCACAAAAGGGTATACAGCTCGGTGCACTCGGTTTCCTGACAAAGCCTTTGGACTCGGAAGAAATTGAGCGGGAACTGCTGCGGGTCACAAGTGTAATAGAAAATGAAAGAACCGTCAGGCAGGAAAATCTTGAGCTTATCCGTTATACTGCCAATCAGCTTTATAATGATATTATGGATGGCAAACGCAGTGAGAAAATCAAACGTAAGGCACAGTTTATCTTTGGTATACCCGATAATTCAAAAATTTATATTGTCCAATTCATAACCGGTGACGGCGATAATACAGTTAATTATCCTGTGAGTAATATTTATGATCTGCTTATGAGGATTACAGGAATAAACAATGAGAACTGCCTGTTTTATAATGGTAACGGCAGTTATATTATTGTCATACATGACGGTATGCAAATCTTTACATCTGAAGCAGCTCTTATTGAGCGGCTGGAAAACCGGTTAGGCAGCCTGAATCCGAAGAATTATGGCTTTAGCTCTTTTTGGGCATTGGTAAGCGGTGCAAGTGCCGCAGAAGTAATCGACGGTATTTTCAACTGCGGCAAGCGGCTTGAGCAGCTTCAAACCTATTGTCTGCTCCACCCGGATAAAAAAGTCGTTTATTATAATAGAGGAAATGGAAGCAGAAATATCCTGACAGACAATGTAAAAGCGGATGCCGAGATTGATTTTCCCGAACTCCCCTTTGACAGAATAATCAATTCACTTAAAGGAAATGACATAAACCAGGTATCAAACTCAGTCAATGAATTTTTTGATAAACTTAACCATAGCGGTATATCCCGCCGGCTATATTCCATTTGTCTGTACAGGCTGGCGGATTTAGTCAGAAAAATGTCCTACGCATATGGAGTTGACGGCAACAGTATAATTTTGAAGTTTACCCGGTCTATCAACAGTATGAATCCAAACTGTAAAATACTGGCTCATGAAATGTGCGACTTTATTTTTAAAAAGCAAAATATCAACAATGAAAAACCATTACTTCTGCTGGAAAATGAAATTATTGACTTCATAAAGGAAAATTACAGGGAAAGCCTCTCTTTGCAGAGCATTGCCGAGAAATTTTCATTGTCACCCATTATTATCAGTAAAATAATTAAAAGGAAAACAGGCGAAAAGTTTAATGATTATTTTAATTATTTGCGCATAGAATACGCCAAAACACTCATAGCCTCCGAAGATATGAAAATGACCGCAATATGTGGGCAATGCGGATATTCCGATTATAGTTATTTTACTGAAAAGTTCAAAGAGTTTACTGGAGTTTCACCCTCGGAATATAAAAAAAAATACACCTGATTATCAAGTGTTATAATTGAAAATATAATAAATACATTTCCGGGAGATGCAAGGAATATGAGAAAATTTTTTCTGCAATTTGATAATGTCAGTATAAGACGTAAATTCATATTGGTTTATATTTTCTGTATATGTCTTCCGGTTGTTGCCGGAACTATCATCTGGATGGCTTTTACCTCACAATCCATGCAGCAGAATGTGATTCATTACCTGGATCAGACCTTTGAGGGAGCAGCCAGCGATTTTAACATATTAACACAGACCGCTGTTAATGTGGCCAATCAGGTAAACGCGGACAGCTCCCTGCTTAACGACTTGTCCAAAAGCTTTTCTACTCCGGTGGAGCATTATGATCTTTACTGGAGTTCCCTGCGGAAACGATTTAACATGTACCTTGTGAGTAATCCGGAATTTGCAGAAGTTTCACTGTATATCGATGATCCGCATTTTATCAATACGGATTATTTCCGGGTTTTGGACGATAAAGCTCGCAAGACCGAGTGGTACAAAATGGCTTCGCAAAACAACTCCGATATAGTTGTATATCCGGGCTCCACTGCTATAGCCATTACCCCATACAGCAACAGGTTAACAATTATCCGAAAAATAAAATCTCCCACCTATTTAAACAATGCTACAAATTACCTGCTTATTGAATTAAAGCTGGACAGAGTTATTGCAAAAGTCCAGGATGAGGGAGGAAGCATAGATGTTTACCTGACTGCTCCCGGTGACCGGATAATCTGGAGCAATCAATACTCAAATAAAATCAACCTTAGAAATTCCCCGGCATTACAGCTTCCTCCCGACAACAACTACTACATCCTTCAAAAAAACATTGGCCCTGCTCCATATTTTGAAGGCTGGAAAATAACCGGTGTTTACGATAAATTTGTGATTTTTAAAAGACAATTTGTTGTTCTTGTTTATATTTTACTGATCACCCTGTCATTATCGGCTTTCTCGGTATTTTTGATCTGGGCGGTTTTGAATTCCATGCGCTACCGTTTATCGGCCTTATCCCGCCATATCAAAAAAGTAAGCGAAGACCATCTCGAACCATTAATACTGGAAAATACAGGTCAGGACGAAGTCGGTCTGCTTATTATTACTTATAACAAAATGATAGCTGAAATTAACGACCTGATAAATGTTGTGTACAAACTTGAAATGCAAAAAAAGAGCATTGAAGTTGAAAATATACGTGCCGAGTATCAGTATCTGCAGGCACAGGTGGATCCTCATTTTCTTTTCAATACGCTCAATGCGATACTTGTTTTCTGTGTAAAAAACGGGTACACCGAGCTTGCCGGTGTTATATCAAGTCTGTCAAAGCTCTTTAAGAGGATGCTGACTACCGGAAGCGATTTAATCCCTGTAACCGAAGAACTTAATTTTATAGAAAAGTATCTGGACATTGAGAAGTTCAGATTCGGTGATAAATTTGAATATGAAATTCAGATTTCGCCCGACGTAATCAAGTCAAACCGTCTGATTCCTAAAATGAGTGTTCAGCCAATAGTGGAAAATGCCTGTAAGCATGGCCTGCAATCATCAATTGAAGATAACCGCAGATTGCTTATAAAAGCAGATATTATAAACAAGGCACTTGTTATCTCTGTCAGAGACAACGGCTCGGGTATGGATAAAGAAAAAGTTACAGCTATTTTTAATAAATTGGAAAATCCCAAATCCGAACTGAACCTGGAAGAAAACAGCTATGATGATACGGAGAGCGGCGTAGGCATACAAAATGTCTACCGCCGTATGATGATGAATTATGGTGAAAGATTCCATTTTAAAATATATAGTGCACCCGACCAGGGAACAGAAATTATTCTCCGCATCGAGGAGGTTTGATTTTCTATTTCCGCTCGTATTGTGTGGGCTTTTTATTAGTGATCCTGACAAAATGCGAAAAAAAGTTATTGTAATTGTTGTAACCTGTTGAGGAAGATATATCGCTCAATTTCATATCAGTGGTTTCAATCAGTTCTATGGCTTTTTCAATTCTGAGGCGATGCTGATATTCACTTATGCTGACGCCAAACTGCTTATTGAAGGCATCGCCCAGATATCCCGCTTCAAGAAAAACCATATCTGCGAGGAAGGAAACACTTATCTCTTGCTGATAATTTTTATCGATATAGGACTTTACTTCATAAAGAAAACTCCTGGAATTTCTTTTTCTTTCCTCAAGCATTAAACTGACTACCTGGGAGACAATATCCGTTATATAACTTTTCAAGTTGTCAAAATCCCATTCGCCGCTCACTCCAGAGGGTAATACAGTATCGATTCCTATGTTTCTTTTATAGGCAATGTGCAGCATGCGGTATACGCAGCTGTTTACCATAATACATGCATTATTGATATTTATATTTTGGGAAACAAATATGCCAAACAACTCATCAATAAGTTGCATGGCATCCTCATAATTCATGAGCTTAATAGCTGTGGTTAATTCCTCGTCAAAATTGTCCCTGACAGATTTCCAGGCATTGTCTATTTCTTCATTGACAAAATCATTATTTTCATTGGAAGAGAACAAATTGCGGCTTGATTTAAAAGTTTTAATATCAGTCTGTGAAAAACCGTACGTGGTCAGGAACTTTTTATCAAGTTTGTTCTTGATTTTACGCAGTACCGTAATTATTTCGTCTTTGTCCAGCGGTTTTAACAAATAGTCCAGTACCTTATGCCGCATTGCTTGCTGTGCATAGGTAAAATCCGCATAACCGCTTAAAATTACAAATTCGGTATCAGAGTTGATTTTTTGCGTTTCATAAATAAGTTCCAGCCCGTTTATACCAGGCATCCGTATGTCGGTTATTATCAAGTGCGGGTGCAGTTCTTCCACCCTTAAAAGAGCTTCCTGCCCGTTGGAGGCTACCCCGCACAGCTCAAAGTCAAGCTCCTTCCAGGGTATCATAAGTTTCAGTCCTTCAATTACTGACGGTTCGTCATCAACAATAAACACTTTAAACATAAAATGTACCTCCGGATTAAAACTTGTCAGTACCTAGTACAATATTCTGTAACATATAAATTCATATATTACCGCTAGTCACTTATTAATCTATACCATCATAATGCAAATTTCAACTCAAAACTTAATTTTTTATCAAATCGTCTTCCTGCAGAATAGCAGCTTCCATATAATTAATGAATTGCCGCAGCTTATTGGCGGTTTCACGGGTTATTTCCCCGTTTTCGAATAACATCTGCACTTCATTCCTTTCAATTTGAATTGCTCTGAACTTAAGCTCCCTTTTGTTATTGCTGAATTTTTTTCCTGAACTTCCCTTACCGCTGACAATCCGTTCAATAGCCTCATTGTAACGAGTAATAACAGCAAGAGAATATTCGCTGTTTTCTTCATTTATTTGCTTTTTTACTGCCTGTATAGCAGCTTTTGACATTCTGATTCTTATTTCACATACCGCATCCCACTCACGAGCACCAGACATCCTGGCTTTTTTGCGCTTATACCTGAGCCCGTTTACGGCTTTTTTTATTAATTGTACATAAATCAACATCCGGTACCTGTATCGACGGGTTATAAGCATCTCTCTGTGATTTAAGGATTCCAGCAGCCTGTACGACATTTCCCTTGTTATCAGTCCTTCCTCAAGCATATTATCAACTTCCTTTTCCTCCGCCTTCAAAGCAGTAACCCATATAAGAGTTTCAGCAGAATTGTCCCCGGAATCCCATCCGGTACCGGTTTCTTTATGAGTTATCTGTCTGATAACCCTGTGACAATCGGATATGACGGATAAGGCAGCCGCCTGGTTTTCAGTATTTGTTTCCTCTTTCATTACCTTTATAACAGCTTTCATCAATCTTATTCTGGCAGCCTGTTCGGGATTGATTTTTCTGGAGGTTTGATCAGAAACATCCCTGCTTGAAAGAAGAGGAAGGAAAATGCTTGCAATAATCAAAGAAGTTAAAATGACTCCTGCCGCAATAAATATAATAAGATCTCTTTGAGGGAAAGCTATCCCATTCTGCAGGGTATAGGGAATAGAAAAGGCAGCAGCCAAAGTGACTGCTCCTCTGACTCCGGAGATTGATATAAGCAAAAAGGATTTAGGCCCCTTCCCCTTTACATATGCAGGTTTCCAGCAAAGATAAATCCAGATATAACGGATAGCAATCAATGCGACTGTCAGCATTAAAACATATCCCAGAGCAATGGTGTTGCTTATTTCCTTGTTAAAGTAGATTACACGCATGGCGTCCGGAATCTGAAGCCCCAACAATACAAATACAAGACCGTTCAGTATAAACATAATGACAGACCATGTATTTTCGGACATAATCTGCAATTCCAAACTTGATGACTCCACATGACGCTTTTCTATAGAATGGACAAGTCCTCCTGCTACAACCGCCAAAATTCCCGAAACACCTGATTGTTCTGCTGATATAAAAATTACAAACGGTGTCAGAATCTGAATCAGCATATGGAGCGTGACATCTTCCATACCGAGCTTTCGCAGAAATATCCTGAATTTGATTATAATAAAAGCTGCCAATATTCCAACAGCAAGTCCACCAAAAGCTACAATAAAAAAGCTGATGGTCGCTGCTTTAATTGAAAAAGCCCCTGTAACAATTGCAGCAACAGCAAACTTAAAGGCAACCAGTCCGGAAGCATCATTCATTAATGCTTCTCCTTCCAGAAGTATCATAATATTTTTATTTATATGAGCCTTTTTAGATAAAGCATTAACTGCTACAGCATCTGTAGGAGATAAGATGGCGGCCAGTGCAAATGCGGCAGCCAGCGGTATACCAGGAATAAACCAGTAAATTAAATATCCCCCTGCTATAACGGTAGCAAATACCAATCCCAGTGCCAGCAATAATATAGGCCCCTTTAGTTTCCATAATTCACTCTTGGGTATCATCTTTCCGTCATTAAATAAAATAGGAGCAACAAACAGCAGGAAAAACAATTCAGGTTCCAATTCAATATGTATGCCTAATGGAAGGATGGAGAGAATAATACCGAGTAATATTTGTATCAATGGTACAGGG
The DNA here is from genome assembly GCA_023392075.1 of Bacillota bacterium. Lineage (GTDB taxonomy): Bacteria > Bacillota > Clostridia > Acetivibrionales > DSM-1351 > Ruminiclostridium. The sequence goes on from JAEVZU010000052.1 coordinate 15,799, forward strand.
ATCACCGGAATAAAATGATTGATCACATTTGAAACTGCAATTACTGTGAGCAGTATTAATATAACACTAAACAAATCCATACGCTTTTAAATCTCTCTTTCAGATTACAATGCAATAAACTTTTCATTATATTTTGCCTAATATAGTATAATACATTATATGATTTTTTCCATGCATACAGACTACCTTCCCCAATAGAAGGACTTTTTTCCTCAATAGAAAGACTTTTTGTTGAAATGATATTTTAAATGTGATATTATACCATTGTGAGATTTCTATTTTGTTATGTTTTTTGTCTTCCAATGAGGGAAGTCCTATAGCGACTTTCCTTTTTATTTATTTAAATTTTGCTTTTGTAAAACAAAACGGCCAATGTATGTGTATATAATTCTTTTCATAACTTTGGTAATCATCTTAATTAAAGAGGGTGTTCTTTATGGAAGAAACTTTGCTTCAAATTGCTCTTATTCTGATATTTACAAAAATCGGAGGACTTGTAAGCCGGAAATTTAAAATGCCTGAAGTTTTGGGGGCATTGATCGCCGGCGTTATTTTAGGGCCGGCAGTATTAAGTCTAATTGAATACACTGAAAATATTAAATTATTATCGGAACTGGGGGTTATAATGCTGATGTTTCTGGCAGGGCTTGAAACTAATGTAGAAGAGTTGAAAAAAGCCGGCAAAACCTCCTTTGTTATTGCCCTGTCGGGTGTGATCATTCCATTGATACTCGGTACCGCAGCAGCATATCTGTTTTTCACAGACTTCTGGGAAAACTTGTTTGTAGGAGTAATCCTTACGGCAACAAGCGTCAGTATTTCAGTTGAAACCCTTACAGAACTGGGTAAACTGAACACAAAGGCCGGAGTAAATATACTTGGCGCCGCAGTAATTGACGATGTACTGGGATTGATACTTATATCCATAGTACTTGCTGTCTCACAGACTCTGGGAAGCGGCGCATCAGGCGCCTCTGCAGCAATAAGTCTTACTTTGACCTTTGTCAAGATAATAGCTTTTTGCCTGATAAGTATAATTATGATAGCAGTAGTACCAAAGTTTATTAATAAGATATCCTCAGACAACAGGCACAAAAGAGACCTGCTGCCTTATTCGATAGCAATGGCACTGCTTCTGGCGTTCGTATCCGAAATACTCGGAATTGCAGCCATAACCGGCGCATATATTTGTGGTCTGACACTTTCACAGTTCATACATAAGGAATATATTGAGAAAAATGTAAAAGCAATCTCCTCTGGTTTTCTTTCCCTAATATTCTTTGCAAGTGTAGGTATTGCCGCCGATATCAAAGGGCTTGATCCTGAGGTTATACTGATCACCCTCGTAATGTTCGTAATTGCAGTGGTTGGAAAACTTTTTGGCTGCGGCGGCGCTGCAAGGCTTTTTAACATAAGTAAAAGAGAATCACTTCAGATTGGCGTCGGTATGATATCAAGAGGTGAAGTTGCAATCATAACTGCAAATATTGGCATGCAAAACCATATTATTTCTGAGGAAATATACATTCCCACATTAATTGTTGTAATACTCACTACTGTTATTACTCCGGCATTGCTGAAAATAGTGTTCAATACCAAAAAAAATACTAAAGAATCGGTTGTATAAATCAAGTATAAACTGCATGTAAAAGGCTGTCTCAATGGTAGACATGCCTTTTTTATTATGCGTCTATAATATTCCTATAAATTTTGGGCAATCTAAAAAATGGATGCCTTGAATTAAGCGTTCCCTTAACTATATATTGGCGTGAACAAACTTTGTCGTGCTCGCGCAGACGGGAGTATTAAATGCAGAACCTGATTGAAAAAACCCTTTTAAAACCTGTTGAGTCTTACTGGATCGGTACAACCCCTGCTACAGATTATCCTTCCCTGGAGGAAAATATAAAAACAGACATTCTTGTTGTTGGTGGAGGAATAACCGGATTAACCAACGCATACCTGCTTCAGAGGGAAGGTTTCGATGTAGTTGTAATTGATTCCTTCCGGATAGCTATGTCCACCTCCGGACACACCACAGCAAAAATAACTTCCCTCCACGACTTAAAATACTCATCCCTTGAGAAGAAAATTGGAAGTGAAAGTGCCAGAAGATACGGCGAGATAAATGAAAAAGCAATTTCACTTATTGAAGCTGTAATCAAGGATAATAATATAAACTGTGACTTCAGTCATCAGTCTAACTATGTATATACACTCGAGGACATGTATCTTCAAACTATAGAAAATGAAGTGAAAACGGCCCAGGCTCTGGGTCTGCCTGCCACTTATAAGACTTCCCTTGATCTCCCATTTCAAGTAAAAGGAGCAGTTTGCTTCAAAAATCAGGCACAATTCCATCCGCGAAAATATCTTCTGGAATTGGCAAACCTTATTGTAAAAAATGGAGGTCATATATATGAAAACACCACTGCTATAGATATTCATGAAGACAGAGAATGCAGAACCTCTATCAGAAATGGCTTCACAATCATGTCAGGCAAAGTAATTATAGCAAGTCATTTCCCCTTTTATGACGGCGGCGGCTTCTTCTCCGCCAGAATGTATCCCGAGCGCTCCTATGCCCTGGCTGTGAAAGCAAAAGTAAAGCTTTCGGGCGGAATGTACATTTCTTATGAGGAACCTACCAGGTCATTGAGAATGCTGCCCCTGAAAGATGAAGAACAACTGCTGATCATTGGTGGAGAACATCACAAAACGGGTAAAGATGATAATGAGAGTGAACACTATAAAAATCTCATAAAATATGCCGAAGATACCTATAAAGCTGTAGAAGTCCCATACCGCTGGTCGGCGCAGGATTATACGGCCATGAATGAAATACCTTTCATCGGCCACCTTACCGGAACAAAATTAAATATATTTATAGCAGCCGCCTATCAAAAATGGGGTATGACCACAAGCACAGTCTCTGCAATGATTATCAGGGACATTTTGACACAAGGTAAAAGCGAGGTTGAGGACATATTCAAGCCTGCCAGATTCACCCCGGTTGATTCGGCTAAAAATTTTGTAAAGGAAAACCTGGATGTTGCAGAGAGTCTTATATCCGGGAAAATTAATATGCCTCCCGAAGATGTAAATATTGAGCCCGGCGAGGGTAAAGCATTAATGTATAACGGCCATAAGGCAGGGGCTTATAAGGATCCGGACGGCAATTTATATATCGTGGATACAACCTGCAAACACCTGGGATGTGAAGTCCATTGGAATTCTGCCGAGCATACCTGGGATTGCCCCTGTCATGCCTCACGCTACAGCGTGGACGGAACAGTAATAGAAGGCCCGGCACTAAAACCCCTGGACAGGCTGCTATAGGAGAAGCTGTCTTAAAACCAGGCAAATGATATTAATATACACTGATAACATTAAATTCTTAACTTCATCATTACAATAAATTAGCATAAAGTTAACGCCATAATGCTACAATTAATGACAAAATACTATTATCTGAAGGTTGATTTATGACTAATAATCGAATTGAGGAAGAAATCTCAAAGATACTTGACAGGAAACAAATTAAAACGGTATTTCAGCCCATAATTTCTCTGCGTGACGGCTCTTTGCTGGGCTATGAAGCCTTGAGCCGAGTTAAAGGCGATTCCTTTATAAAGAGCCCGGATGAATTATTTTTTTATGCAGGGCAGTGCAACAGACTGTGGGACCTGGAGCTGCTCTGCCGTACCAAGTCCCTTGAGTCGGCCTTTTTGAACAATGAGCATCCGATGGATACAAAATTATTCGTTAATGTCAACCCTAATATCATGCATGATGTGAAATTTCGTCAGGGCTTTACAAAGGAATATCTGAGCCAATATGGCATAACTCCTGAGAACATTATATTTGAAATAACCGAACGCAATGCGGTAAATGATATGAGTAGTTTTAAAAGTACCGTAAACCATTACAAGGAACAGACCTATAAAATTGCAATTGATGATGCCGGTGCCGGCTATTCAGGACTTAACCTTATAAGTGACATAAAACCCCACTATATAAAACTTGATATGAACCTGATAAGAAATATTAACGAGGACAGTATCAAGTTTGCATTGGTAAAGAGCATGATTGAATTATCGCACATGGCCAACATTCACCTGATAGCAGAAGGGATTGAAACCAGGGAGGAAATGGCAACACTGATAAATCTGGGTGTTCACTACGGTCAGGGCTACTTTATACAAAAACCCGTTGAAGAAATGGCAACCATATCTGCTGAAGTCATTGATATATTAAAGGATATAAACAGGAAAAAAAATCATACCTTCGGTAATCAGGTAAACAGTATTTACATAGAAAACCTTACTACAGATGCTTATACAATCTCCCCGTCAACAAGTGTTGAACAGGTATTTGAAATATTTAAGAAAAATCCCTCAATACTTGGTTTATGCATAGTAAAAAACAATACAGTCATGGGTACTATCTGCAAGGCAAGGTTTACTTTAATGCTCAGCGGACAATACGGCTTCAGCCTGTATCAGAAAAAACCCATAACTTATCTTATGGAAACGGATTTCCTGGCAGTTGACAGTCAGACTCCCATAAGTGCCGTATCACATATAGCCATGTCCAGGCCGGCAGACAAGCTTTACGACTTTATTGTAGTCACAAAAAACTCAGAATACCTGGGTACTGTGACAATCAAGGATCTTTTGCAAAAGACCACCGAAATCGAAGTGGTAAATGCCAAGCATCAAAACCCTCTTTCGGGCCTTCCCGGCAATCTGATCATTGAACAAAAGATAAATAAATGTATCAATTCTGATGATAAATATAGTATTTTATATCTTGATATTGATAATTTCAAAGCTTATAACGATGTTTACGGCTTTGAAAACGGTGATTTGATAATAAAACTGCTTTCCTCAACGATAATGAAAAATGTAACCAGCGATCAGTTTACCGGCCATATCGGCGGTGATGACTTTGTAATAATCCTGGACAATTATGATATGGAATCGGTATGTAAAACTGTCACTGAAGATTTTGAAAGAGATGTCCTGAAATATTATACTGAAAATGACATTAAAAACGGTTTTATAATAACTCAAAACAGACATGGACAGACTGAGAAATTTCCTCTGATCTCATTGTCCATCGTAGGAATTTCAAATAAAAATAATAAATATACGGATCAATATCAGATATCCGAGCAGCTGGCATACCTTAAAAAACAGTGTAAACAGCATAAAGGCAGCTGCCACTATTTGCTATAGCAAATAGCCTTACTATTGAAACTCCTGCCCTTCAAAAACATAGAGCTTTTATCTCATTAAAGCATGCTCCCTTTCTTCCTCTGCCTCTGCAGCCGGTATTTTACCAGAGACTTTCACCCCTGATAACCTCAAAACGATAAACGGCAGATAAAAAAGTATCCACAGTACACACCCCAGCATAAAAGTGGGTATCAGATACCAGGGACTTCCCACCATGGCGGCAAAGCTCTCCATGGGAGAACCAGCCGCCGGATATCTCAAAAAGAAGTAATTCCCGTTGGTAACATGGTTAACCGGTATCATCAGCAAGGCAAAACACACAAGAATGGCTATGACCCCTGGAAGTTTTCTGATATCCGGCCTGAAGTCCATGCAGAAAACCATAAACAGCGGAATGAGACAGATAATGCCATGCACCAGCATTGTCTGCATATATATGAAAGATATGGCGGGATAATAGAAAACATCCGGTGTCAGCAGAGTCATCAAAGCTGATGCAAGGCCAATGGCATAGGAGTATTCCTGCAGAAGTCTGTTCCTTGTGAAAGCCATTACCGGCAGGATAAGTGACATCAGGCTGCACAAATGCAGCGGCAGAGTATAACCCCAGGAAAACTCGCCGATACTTTTATACCACAGCATTTGGGCCAGTTCCAGCAGAGGAAGCAGCAAGGACATGCATTTTATTGCCTTCCACTTGATTTCTGCAGTTTTATTTTTAAACAATAATATTATTAAAACCCAGGCACAGGCAACCATGGCTAAAGCCAGCAGGTGCTGAGCCGAAAACAGCTCGTTTCTGGACTCCTCTGGTATCTGATCAATATATGTAAAAAAGTATTTGAACATAGTGCCCTCCTTGTACATGCCTTCTATCGATATATATTCCAAATCATTAAAAATTATTATAAGTAAATTGCATTGATTGACACCGGCAAATATATTGCTTAAAATAATTATAGCATTTTGAAAAAATAATATTATGAGAAATCCCAATTGTGCCATTACACTTTTGATGAAGATGTTGGTTTGAAAATGCACATTTGGGCCCTGGAGGTTAAGATGAGACGAGATGAGATCAGTAAAGTAATCCTGCCTGAAAGTGAAATTCCGAAACAATGGTACAATATCATTGCGGATATGCCCAATAAACCGGCGCCCTATCACAGCCCTGCAACACTTAAGCTAATAGAACCCGGCGATATGAAAGCCATATTTCCTGACGAAATTATAAAACAGGAAATGACTTCCGAACGTTATGTAGATATCCCTGATGAAGTTCGTGAAATGTACCGCCAGTTCAGGCCCAGTCCGCTGTATCGTGCCAGAGGTCTCGAAAAGCAGCTGGGTACCACGGCACGTATTTATTATAAATATGAGGGAACCAATGCCACGGGCAGCCATAAGCTGAATACGGCCATACCTCAGGCTTATTATAACAAGACAGCCGGAATAAAAAGACTTGCAACAGAAACTGGAGCAGGCCAATGGGGCAGTGCTCTGAGCCTTGCAACAAGCCAGTTTGGTCTTGAATGCTCCGTATATATGGTAAACGTAAGCTATCAGCAAAAGCCCTATAGACGGTCCTTCATGAAAACCTTCGGGGCAAGCGTCGTTGCAAGTCCAAGCAATCTGACGAACTGCGGCAGAAGTATTCTGGAAAAGGACCCGGACTGTTCCGGAAGCCTGGGTATAGCAATCAGTGAAGCCGTAGAAGATGCCGCAACACATTCAGACACCAACTATGCACTTGGGAGCGTATTGAACCATGTCTGCCTGCATCAGACCATAATTGGAATCGAGGCTAAAAAACAATTGGAAATGCTGGATGAGTATCCCGATGTTATCTTTGCCTGCTGCGGAGGCGGAAGTAACTTTTCCGGTATTAGCTTCCCGTTTCTTCAGGATAAGTTCAAAGGAAAGAAACTGAGAGCGGTTGCAGTTGAACCGACAGCCTGCCCTACTCTCACCAAAGGCGTTTTTGCCTACGACTACGGGGATACCGTAAAAGTAGCACCTATAACCAAGATGTATACTCTTGGTCATGACTTCATACCTGCCGGTATACATGCGGGCGGACTGAGATATCATGGAGATTCCGCCATAGTCAGTCAGCTCTACCATGACAAAATTATAGAGGCCAGGGCTTACGGACAAAAATCCGTATTTGAAGCCGCCGTCACTTTCGCAAGAGCCGAGGGTATCGTACCCGCTCCCGAGTCTTCGCATGCCATCCGCGCGGCAATTGATGAAGCAATCCTGGCAAGAGAAGCCGGCGAAGAAAAAGTAATCCTGTTCTGCCTGAGCGGCCATGGTTATTTTGACTTTACCGCCTACGAGAATTACTACAGCGGCAAGCTTGACGATGTGGAGTATTCACCCGAAGCAGCAGAAGCCAGCTTAAAGAACCTGCCCGCCATAGAGTAAGCCTTCACAGCACATGAGCTGTTGAAAACCCTGCATTAATACGAAAGCACAATTTAAAATTTCGAACTACGGTAAAAAGGAGTAGGAAAAGTTATTAAGGCTTTTTCTACTCCTTTTAGTGTACAAGAAATTATTTTAAATTAGTGCGGGATACTTTTCCCTGCTCAAATGATTTGGTCCGTCTACCTGTCCATAACCAGGGATTTGAAAACCGCCAGATATTCCCGCAGGAATACGTTGGGGTAAATATACCAGGGAGTACCTGCGCTTATACCGTAAGGTTCCAGGCCTGCCCTGCGTGCCAGCAGCTTTGATCTGAACATGTGAAAATCGTTTGTTATTATCATAACCCTGTTCAGTCCGGTACCAAGCTCCCGCTCATACAATTTCTTTGAAAATACCATATTCTCATATGTACTCGTAGACTTTTCCTCTTTGATTACAAGCTCTTCCGGAATACCGTGCCTTACCAGATATCTCTTCATGCCCTCGGCTTCGGTTATGGTCTCTCCGGTTCCCTGTCCGCCCGAAACAATTACTGTTGTGCCGGGATTTTCAGCAATATATCTTAGAGTACTGTCAAGACGCTGAGCCAAAACCAGGGTTGGTGTTTCCCCATTAAGTCCAGCCCCCAGAACAATGACACAGTCGACTTTTTCATCCTTCTGTGAGATTGCAGAAGTTATCAGAACGGTTGAAACTATCATGAAAGAAATCAACCAAACAGTAAATGCTGCAAGTATCAATTTTCCTATTTTGTTGTAAAACTTTTTCCTTTTTTTATACAATTTGCTGTTTGTAAATATAAGTCCTGAAATTAAAGCCACTCCGCCCAGACCGGGAAGTATTATTCCAAAATCCATACTCCCGCTTCTGCTTCGAATAAATAACGTATCAAGAATACCTGCAACAGCAACAATAAACAAGCTTATTTTTATAAGCCTTTGCTTCCTCACCGCATCACCTTTCCCCGTTACCTGAGAACCAATTTTCCGTCATATCTTCCGTGCTTAATTTGTCGATAATTCATACTTATTACCATCGGCAGATTTGACAAATATACCGTTAAAACTGAAGTGATCGCTTTCCATATCGGGCACTCCTTCAACAGTAACTTTAAGCTTGCTTATATCGGGCAGATTAAGTATGGTCATTGCCAGTATATTTGTATAGGTTATACCTCCGGCACTTCCTATATTAAATTTGGCTGCTGTCTCTCTGGATAAATCAACAGTAACAAGGCCATCCTTCAATTCCGCTTTTTTTATACTCAGTCCTGTTGTTTTAAGAACTTTATTGACAGCAGCTGTAATATCCTCCTGGTATAACTTCTTGTCCACAGTTACATTTACTATTTCCTTCGGATTGTCGTAATCATCGGCATCATAATTATATAGCTTAAGATCCATGGTTTCCTTGGCCTGTCCGGTACTTTCCGATCCGGTTTGCCCTGATGAAGCCGGGGAGGTTGAAGCTGCACTTCCGGAGTTTGTTGCTGCAGAAGTGTTTGAAGCAGGCTGGTCTTTGATTTGGTCATAAACCGTTGTGGTATAAACCAGAACACCTACAAGTATAATAATAAAAACGAACAATATTAAAGCTATAAACCTCAATTTTTTATTGTTATTCATAAAAATCCCCTCTTACATATTATAATTTTTATTTTAATGTAATACAGGCCTTAAAATAAGTCTTTGCTCCGGCTTCATCAACGCCCTCCACATACACAACTCCCGAGTCAAGTCCGGAGATATCTTTGTAAAATACTATGGAATCCCCTGCCAGGGCTTCACCTATATAACTTACCTGAATTGTATCAACGGTATATTGCCCGTGTTTCTCTATAGAAAAACAATCTGTTATATAATCAATATATTTTGAATTGTTAAGATGTCCGTTTATATCAATATCACTGTATCCGATAGTTTTTTTATAAACCTGCTGAAGCTGCCCGTTGGCCTTTATTTTGCCCATTCGCCCATCTATGGCACGATCCTGGCGGAAGGGCGGGAATCTTCCCGGAAAAAGCTCGGTTCTTCTGATTTCCCTGGACTCTACATCCATTATAACCCAGCTTGAAATGGCTCTTCCAATAATATTCCCCTCCGAATCCTTTACAAAAAAATCTCTTTCAAACTCAAGCTTTTTAGGTTCCAACGGCCAGGTTTCGACTGTTAATTTTTCATTGAGGGCCGGAAATCTTTCCATATGAACCAGTATCTTAACCAGTACCCAGGTTACACCCTCTTCTGCAAGAAGCTTTTCGACACCCAATTCCAGGTTTTCGGCATGAAGACTGGCAGCATCCTGAAAATAATTAAACAGGGAGCTCAATTTTAATTTTCTGTAATAATCCGCATCCCCATAGTCAACATGGTATTCTTTTTTATATATTGAAACTGTATCCATATCTCTCCTAAAACCCTAATCGTAATAAATACTTGCCAAAAACATGATCCATGGGGACACATCCGATCACTCTGCTGTCTTTGCTTTCATTTCTGTTGTCACCCATTACAAATATACTGTTTTCAGGTACGGTTATTTTTTCATCCGACTGGTATACCATTGGCTCTTTTATGTAGGATTCGTCCAAGGTCTCCCCATTTCTGACAACCTTTCCTTCTTTAAATTCAAGTACGTCTCCCGGCTTACCTATAACTCTTTTTACCCAGAAAATTTCATCCTCATTGCCGGTTATTTTTGATACTATAAGGTTATATTTGAGAGGATCCATAATGTTATCTACGAATCTGCGCTCCCTGTCTATCCTGCTGTCAATAATAACAATATCTTCATAGTCCGGGATTCCGTGAAAAATATTCTGAGTTTTATTTATTATTATTTTATCTCCGTCGTGAAGTGTATTTTCCATAGACGGACCGTTTACACTTGTCGGTTGGAATAAAAATATTATTACAAGCAGAGCCACGATTATTGAGATAAGTATTGTTCCTATCCAGCTGAATATTTCCTTTAGAATTTTCATATTATCTCCATTTCCGGTATGGGGAATTGTTTCTATACCGTTTATTGTTGTTTTGTCTTTCTCCCCATTTGAACAAAAGATAGTTTCCAATCAAAAATACGTAATACTTAATATACGTAAATATGACAGAATTGTTCGAATTCTGCTGACTGAGCTTATCCAAATTATCCTAATTATAATATATTTGAACAGCTATTTATACACTTAAACTATTAATTTTTTTTTAATATTTGATGTCAGTATTATTATTGAATATGCCGGTACTTCCATACTGACTTCAAGCAATGGCTTGCACACAAAGCACTTACTTGAAATAGTTCGGTTCACAACAAGTATTTTCTGTAATCGCAGCGACTCGACCACCCGGGTCTCGCGTGCTGCTTAAATTGACTTCCTGCCAATTTTCCGGACAAAATACTTGTTTCTCACCTGCAAATTTCAGTAAGCACTTTTACCGTGCTGTCCATTGCTTGAAGTTGTACTCGCGTACCAGTATAATCTGTGATGTATACGTTTTGTGCACTATTGAAACCCGGTTCTTTAAATCCGTTCACCTTAAGGCAGCACTATTATTTTACTTTTATTCCAAAAATCTTCCTTGCGTAGCTTCCCACCACGATAGTATCGTTATATATTGCCGGAGAGGATTCCACATTACCCTGCAGCGAAACAGAATCAAGAGTTTTGCCGTTCATGGGATCTACAAGATGCAGATATCCGGCAAAATCACTATAGACCATATAGGTTTTTCCGTCTGAGCTCTTAAAGTCCAGAGGAGAGCACCAGCTGTAAGAGGCAAGTTTTTTCTTCCATATTTCCTCTCCTGTCTTCTTGTCCAGTGCTACCATCGTGCCGTCACTGTTTGAACCGGTAAAACAGATATTGAAAATAACCATATTACTGATGTCATCTTTGCCCAGAACAGGGGTTCCAAGTGCTCCTCCGTTTATATAGTAATTATATACACATTGGTAATCCTTCTGCCATATCAATTCACCGGTCAAAGCATTGAGCTTTCTTATATTACAGTCGGCAACCGAAGCTTTACCGTTCTCTCCGCGTTTGTCAACCTGATTTGCGGTATAAAGGAATACTCCTTCACTAGTTTCCTCAACAACTATTGTTGCATCGGTATCGTCCTTTGTCTCATAGATCCACACCGGTTTCATGGTGTTCAAGTCAAGGCACTGGAGTGTTCCGCCGTTGTCACAGAAGTACATGTAGTTTTTGTAAACGGCAGGTGAGTTCTCTATACCCTGTTCATCATTAAAAGGACTTCTGTAACGGTACTTGGTCAACTGAGGAGCCATTGAAAGAGTACCGGCCGACTTGTCAAATTCAGTGTTGAGCTTTACCCTGTATACCAGGCCGTTTTCTCCTACATTCAGCAAGGTATCGGTTTTGCGGTCCAGAAGTGCTGAAGCATCATTTGCACCCCAGCCTCTATAGGCAACTTCGTCCCTTCCGAAAATAGAGTAAAGTTCCTTTTGATTTAGCAGATTTATTATTCTGAATTTGTACTCCGCAAACTTTCCGTTATTTTCGTTAATACCCATCCCCGTGTACAGTACCGGATATCCTCTAGGGTCTATCATACCGGTACCTTTAATAGGATATCCGATTTGGATTTTGTTTCTTGTGGACTTCCCCGTATCAAGATCAAGGAAATAAATATTACCGTCCAAAGCCGGGTAAATAACTTCCACCAGATCCTTGGACTTCATTTGCTCGTTAATATTCATCATTTTTCTGATATTCTCAGGCCAGTGAACCAGAAGCGGCTGCCCGGTCCAGCCCGTTCCGGGCCAATAACTGTTGTGGGCCGAAATAGCACCTAACCCCTCTTTCTCCCATACTATCTCAAGTTTCTTCTGACTGACTGTTCTGGTGCCAAAGGAAGCATTGTCCCTGTAATTGTTGCCTCTGAAGGTTGTAACTCCCTCCAGCTCCGAATATTCCCCTGATGCACCAAATGAAATTTTCTCCTTTTTCCTGGGTGTGTATTGTTTTAAAGGGGTATTATTCCTGAATATCCAGGATTTCATATCCAGACCGCTGGCAAGGGTATTGTCAATGGCAAATTCAGGGTATGCCTTTTTGCCTCCGAAATCGGACTTTTCAGTCCAGGAGGATTTTAATTTTTCCGGATCGGTCATCTCTTCAGGCATCGGATCTGCTACCGCTTCTTCTTCCGGCCCTTCATCAATCTCTCCGGTTGAATTGGAAGCATCAACAGCTGCCGATGAATTTGATGACGTTTTTACGGTACCCGGATCAAGGTTAAACACCTTGCTGAGTCCTATCCACACTCCAGTCATAATCAATGCCAGGACCAATATTGTCAATATTGCCCTTAACCTGTTTGTTGCCCTTCTTCTGTATCTTTTCATAACTTCCTCGCTAAACCGTTTATTTTATTTTTACACCATATATCTTCTTTGCATACGTTCCTACAACCGCCATATCGTTGTAGACAGAAGGAGAAGCCTCCACGTTTCCGCCAACCGAAATCTTATCCAGATCTTCACCTGTCTTGGGATCTATCAGATGCATATCTCCTTTAAAGTCACACAGCAGCATGTAGGTTTTCCCCTCCTCAGACATAAAATCTACAGGGGAACTCCAGCTGTATGCCTCCAAATGTCTCTTCCAGACTTCCTTACCGGTTTTCTTGTCCAGTGCCACCAGAGTACCGTCACTTGTTGAACCGGTCAACGCAACATTAAATATTACAATGTCACTTATATCATTCTTGCCAACTACAGGCGTCGCTAACGCACCGCCGTTAATATATGACTGGTAGGCACAGGAATAATCCTTCTGCCATACAAGCTCTCCGGTTAAAGCATTAAGTTTGCGGATATTACAGTTTGCTCTTGAACCTGCCTTGCCTCTTTTATCTATTTCATTGGCAGTATACAGGAAAACTCCCTCGTCTGTTTCTTCAAGTGTAATGGTACTGTCGGTATCGTCACCGCCTTTATATATCCATAACGGCTCCATTTTATTAATATCCAGGCACTGAATGGTACCGCCGTTGTCGGCAAAGTACATCAGATTGCGATAGAAGGCAGGAGAATTTTCAATTCCCTGTTCGGAGCTGTATGAACTCTTGTAACGGTATTTTGTGAATGAAGGATTTATTGATATGGTTCCTGCCTTCTCATCAAATTTCGTATTCAGCTTTGCCTTATACACCAAACCGTTTTCACCGCAATTTATAAGCGTATCCGTATATCTGTTCAGCAGGGCCGAGGAATCGTTTGCGCCCCAGCTTCTGAAAGCAACGGGATCATTTCCGGGAAATGAATAGATCAGCTTTTGGTGGATCAGATCAAAAATCCTGTATTTAAAAGCACCTGTCCTGCCGTCATTCTCATTGAGTCCCTGCCCCGTATAAAACAGAGGATATCCCCGTGGATCCACCATTCCCGTTCCTTTTACAGTGAAGCCGATATTCATTTTTGGTCTTGATGGCTTCCCGGTCTCCATGTCAAGGAAATATACATTTCCATCAAATACCGGATAAATTACCTCTACGAGATCCTTGGATTTAAGTTCTGCATTTATGTTCATTATCTGTCTTACTTCATCCGACCAATGAACCAGCAAAGGCTGGCCTGTCCAGCCGGCACCCGGCCAATAGCTTCCCACGCCGGAAACAGCACCGATATCATGTGTCCACACTATCTCAAGTTTTTTTTCCTTAACAGCTGCTTTCCCCCAGGATGGAGCCGTACGGTAATTATTACCTCTAAACGCTGTAACTCCTTCCAGTTCAGAATAGTTTTCAGGAGACCCGAAAGCTACGTTATAAGGCGGAGCGTAGTTTTTTACCGTCTTGTTGTTGACCAAAGCCCAGTAAGTTATTTTACCGCCATCCTTGTAGGATTTCTGCCATGAACCGTCGCCCAGAGCTTTTTTACTGATCAGGCCGGCCGGATTTTTCCATGAAATCAGCAAGTCATCAGGATTTGTGCTTTCCGCAGGTTCCTTGACAGTTTCTTCAGCCTGGCCCGGGCTGGTTTGTGATTGCGACGGATCTGTTGGTTTTGTATTATCAACTGTGTTAACGGGTGCTTTTGATGAATTTGCGGAATTAGAGCCCGGTGCTGTATTCAGCCAGGGTAAATTGCCGCTGAACATCAAATAAAGAGCTGTTAATGCAACTAGCAATATTGTAAAAAAAACTGTTACTGCCGGTAACAGACTATTCTTTTTTCTTCCTTGTGAACTCATTTCTACCTCCGTAATAACGTTTGTCATGTTAAATTTTACTTGACAAACCCTTTTGATATTATATCAGAATAGACATCAAAATTATATTTCTTTTTCACTAAAATTTTCTTAAGAATCAGTATGCATTTATTAAGGTTTTCTATAAGAAATGCCTGACTTATCCTATTAATTTTGTTAACTTATTGTAAATTGTTGCCTTAAAAAATTGTTAAGATTCACCTTTTTATGTATAATAATTTTGTCTTTCTATCCATTTCCGAATACATTTCCTTAAAAGAGTACAGATTAAAAATATCCTGTTTGTTTAAAATTATTTGTCATTTGAAATTGGTAAAACTTATACATTTAAATATATTGATTAGTGGTATGTAACATCTAAAACGTACATTGTCCGGCGAGGAAAATTTTCTCAGGGCCAGGCGGAGGAGGGCGGAATAATTGCTTTATTCCAACTGATGACAACGCAGTCCTGGGGAAATTTAACCGCCGGCAATGTGTGAATTTAGATGTTTCAGACCACCAGAAGGGGAAGTCGCATGAAAAACTGTTATAATTACTCGGCAGAGGCAGTTCTGAAGGAACTGAATACAAACCTTAACGGTCTATCGGATAAGGATATTGGCAGTCTTAGAGAAAAATACGGTTATAATGAACTGCAGACCGGAAAAAAGGCAGGAGTTATTAAGATTTTTTTGGGGCAGTTTAAGGATTTTCTTGTAATAATCCTGTTGATTGCGGCAGCGGTTTCACTTTTCCTTCGGGATTATGAAAGTGCAATCGTTATATTCGCAGTTACAATTTTAAACTCTATTTTAGGAACTGCCCAGCATTTTAAAGCTGAAAAGTCTCTGGAAAGTCTTAAATCTCTTTCTTCACCTGTTGCAAGAGTTATAAGAAATAAAATGAGGATTGAAATCCCGTCCAGGGAGGTTTTAACAGGAGATATTCTCTTACTTGAAGCCGGAGATTTTATAAGTGCAGACGGAAGGATTATTGAAAATCACAGTCTGCAGGTAAATGAAAGTTCCCTTACAGGTGAATCAGAAAGCGTTATGAAGACAGCCGGTATAATCCCGGCAGCCGATGTACCCATCGGGGACAGAAAAAATATGGTGTTTACCGGCAGTCATGTGACTTACGGAAGGGCTGTTGTAGCTGTTACAAACACCGGTATGTCCACAGAGCTTGGAAAGATAGCCTCTCTTATGGATGCCGCCGAAAACAAGCAGACTCCGTTACAGGTCAGTCTTGACAAATTCGGTAAAAAACTGGCAGTTGCCATTCTTGTCCTCTGCGGAATCATACTGGCAGCTAATATTGTGAGGGGCTATCCGGTCATTGATTCCTTCATGTTTGCAATAGCCCTTGCCGTTGCGGCCATTCCAGAGGCACTCAGCTCAATAGTAACAATAGTACTTGCCATAGGAACTCAAAAAATGGCGAAGGAAAATGCTATCGTAAGAAAGCTTCACGCCGTAGAAAGTTTGGGGAGTGTTTCTGTCATATGCTCTGATAAAACAGGTACGCTTACTCAGAATAAAATGGTTGCCAAAAAGGTATTTGTGGGCTGGAATACCTTTGATTCTGAAAAACTGGATATGGAGAACACACTCCAGCGTACAGTAGTAAAAATAAGTATTCTGTCCAGCGATGCCACCATTACCGACGGAACTGCCGTCGGAGACCCCACCGAGGTTGCCTTTATCAAACTGGCAAATGATTATGGCTACGAAGAGGAAGATGTCCGGGATGAATATGCCAGATTGTCGGAAGTACCCTTTGACTCCGACAGAAAGCTGATGAGCACCCTGCACAACATTGACGGACAGTTCATGATGTTTACCAAAGGTGCTCCCGACGTTATTTTAAGCAGATCCAAAAGCGTTCTTACAGAGCATGGCGATAAACCCATAGAGCAGGAAAATATAGAATTTATAGAAAAAATAAACAGGGAATTTTCCCAGGAAGGTCTGCGCGTACTGGCATTTGCACGAAAGATCTTTGACTCCCGGGTAAAGCTTTCTGTTGAGGATGAAAAAGACTTGACCTTTGTTGGCCTGGTAGCCATGATCGACCCTCCGAGGGAGGAGTCAAAGCAGGCGGTGGCCGATTGCATACGCGCCGGTATAAAACCTGTGATGATAACAGGTGACCATAAAATCACAGCATCTGCAATTGCAAAGCAGATCGGTATTATGGATGAAAAGAACCGTGCAATTGAAGGTGTCGAAATAGAAAAAATGTCCGATGAAGACTTGAAAAGCAAAGTACGGGATATTTCAGTATACGCCCGTGTATCACCGGAGCACAAAATACGCATTGTCAAGGCCTGGCAGGATATGGGCAATGTTGTAGCAATGACAGGTGACGGCGTGAATGATGCACCGGCACTTAAACAGGCTGATATTGGAGTTGCAATGGGCAAAGTGGGTACTGAGGTTGCCAAGGATGCAGCTTCAATGATTCTTGTGGATGACAACTTTGCCACAATTGTTAAGGCAGTCTCAAACGGAAGAAGCATATATACCAATATCAAAAACTCGATTAAATTCCTGTTGTCAGGTAATACTGCAGGTATTCTGGCTGTGCTGTATACGTCGATTTTAGCCCTGCCTCTGCCGTTTACAGCCATGCATTTGCTGTTCATCAACCTGCTGACGGATTCAATGCCGGCAATTGCACTTGGTCTGGAGCCATACAGGAAAGATGTTCTGAATTCAAAACCAAGGGATATAAATGAACCCCTGCTGAACAGAGGTTTTCTGCTGCAGGTTATTTTTGAAGGTGCAGTAATAGCCGCAAGTGCACTTGCAGCCTTCTATTACGGTTTAAGCACAGGAAATACAACTCTGGCAAGTACCATGGCCTTTTCTGTTCTGGCGCTGGCCAGACTGATACACGGTTTTAACTGCCGTTCCAGGTATCCCCTGTTCAAAATCGGCTTCTTTTCAAACAGGTTTCAATGGGGTGCGGTGCTTCTGGGAATGCTGCTCTTATTCCTGGTTCTCACGGTTCCGCCGCTCCAGCATCTGTTTGAAATAGAA
This sequence comes from Bacillota bacterium, assembly GCA_023392075.1. GTDB lineage: Bacteria > Bacillota > Clostridia > Acetivibrionales > DSM-1351 > Ruminiclostridium. Next base: position 33,738 of record JAEVZU010000052.1, read on the forward strand.
CCCGGTGTTATCAATCACCTTGGTATCATAGGCTTGCTGGGACTGGTTCCCTTTGTTGTCATTCAGCTCTATAAGACAATAAGAACCATTATCACAAAATAAAAATCAGAAAAATCAGGAGGAGATTATGGGAAAGAATAAAAGTACAAAAGCAGACGGAGTAAAGAATTTTGCCAATACACAGGACTTGGGCAACAAAACCCGTTACCCGGCAGGTGCCGAACCAAATGTAAAAACCTCTTCATCCAAATAGTATGACAAAGACAAATGCAATACATGTGAATACTGTTACAATAGTATTCCATGTATTGCATTTGCCTTATCATGTTAAAAGCTTTATTTTCATTATGCTAAATATAATGATTTAAGCGGACTCACTATATTCATAAATAAATTAATACTGCAAATTAGATTTATATAATTATTTTTCAAGTATTAATTATGCTACTCCGATTACCAAACTTAAACCAAAAGATTACTCCAGCATCACAATTTTCAGCACCATATGAAAACTTGTGCATTTCCAGTATTGAGCTCACAATTGAAAGTCCAAGACCTGTACCCTTAGTATTGCTTCGTGACTCATCCGCTTTTTTATATGGCTGCCAAATCTCCTTCAGCTTTTCATCCGGTATGTGGCTGCCGCTGTTGTATATTTCGAGTGTATCGTCAAATATTTTTATTTTTATTTTTCCGCCGCCAGGAGTATTATCCAGCGCATTGATAAAAAGGTTATCAATTACTCTGACAATCAATGAATTATCAGCCTTCACTAACGCATCTCCCTCGAGACTCACCGAAAGGTTTTTTTCATTACTGACTTCTGCGTAACAGTTTATGATATCCGAACAGACTTTTCCCAATGCTACATCTTGGTATTCCGGCATAAACTGCTGGTATTCTAATCTCGATAATTCAAGCATTTCCCGGATTATAACATCCATGCGGTTTATATTTACCACAATATTTTCTGCGTAACGCTCCCTCTTGTTCGAATGAATATTTTCAATTAGATTTTGAGCATAACCGGATATAATGCTAAGAGGAGTCTTGAGGTCATGAGCCAGTGCATTTGTGGTATAGTTCCTCTGCATTTCAAGCTCCTCTCTGTGTCTGTAGGTTTTATAGGTTTGGGCTGAAAGAATAAGTGCTGCCCCCATAAAAGTCAATAAACAGCTTACCCAGACAAAGGCAAGAGTAGCAGAACATGAAGCAAGCAGATTAACCTCACGGGCAAAAGTCACCCAGAACTCACTGTACTTTTTATTGTCTTCAGTTAGTTTTATTATATTTTTATACGGCTGTGCCAGGTAATACCGGTATGTAAGAAATTTCACGTGCTGTACGTAAGGACGTACAATTGATTGTTCAACATAGTTTTTTAATTTTTGACTATCCACAACCTGCTTACGCAACTCAGTCCGATTTGCACTGTCTTTATCGGTATATTT
>JAEVZU010000067.1 GCA_023392075.1 Bacillota bacterium
ACATCATTTTTGCTATCTCGATAATTGTTATTGTATTACTTCAATCTGGAAAGCAAGCTGGTTTGTCAGGTTCGATAGCAGGTGGAGCTGAAACCTTCTTTGGAAAGAACAAGGGACGTACTATTGACGCAATGCTGGGCAAGTATACCGCTTTTGCCGCTGTAGCATTCCTTATTACTTCAGTTGCTCTTTTCTTGTTAATCAAGGCAATATAATTTAAGAAAACGGATATTAAGCCCAGGCGTACGATGTGCACTGGGCTTTTTGTTATACTGATTCCTGCTTGAGCGCTATCTGAATACATAATAAGTATTTAAGGAGGTCATCTTTTGAACAGAGATCAAGCACTCGAAGAATTAAAATTACGCCTTTTTGATACGCACATGCTTTTCAGATCCCTGGTTGTTGAAGCAATAATGGAAGAGCTTGCACGACATTTCAATGCCGATACATATTTGTGGGGTCTGACAGGTTTACTGCATGATATTGATTACGATAAGACACTTGATCAGCCTGAATTGCATGGGATTACCGGGGCTGAAATCCTGGAAAATCTGGATGTAGATGAATCTGTTGCCTATTCTGTCAGAGCACACAATGATAAAAACAATATACCCAGAAAAAGAAAAATGGACAAAGCGCTGTACCTGTCGGACTACGTTGTGGAAAACATAATCAAATGCTGTTCCGAACAAAAGCTGACAGTGCCGGAGATCACGGCGGAAGTTGTTTTGCAGAGTATGGCGGCCGATGGGCTGCACCTTGATAAGTTCGCCGAACTCGGTGTAAGGGAACATGAATTTATAGAACTGGCCCTGAAGGCTTTTGAAAAAGTTACTGAATCGTAACTTTTTTTTTGTTAATTTGTAACCCTTTGGAGAATAGTAACTAATAGAATTTCAATATAAGTTCTATATGGAAAAAGGGTGGACAAATGAAAAAGATTATTCAAATTTCTCTGATAATATTGATTTTGATATTTGTTACGGTCGGGTATACAAACGGCTATGGGGTGGGTAAAAAAAGCGTGCCTGCGTATACGGAAAACAAAATGGAAATTGATCTTGATAAACAGCCGAAACCATTGCCTGATGCGGCACAGGTCAGTACTGCCATATCAAAGGAAGCTGAGATAAAAAAAGTATTGGCAGAAAGGCGGAATGGAACGGAGGAGCAAAAATACGCGGTGGATCCCGACAAAATTATAGAAAGCAACAGACAAAGTGAAATATCCGTCAATGGAAGAATCGATCCCGACAAGCCCATGGTAGCTCTGACTTTTGACGACGGTCCGCATCCCAAATATTCAATAGAGATTGCAGAAGCTTTGAAAAAAAACGATGCTCTGGCGACCTTCTTTGTTTTAGGCAGCAGGGCTGAAAAATATAAGAGCACTGTCAATAAAATTGCCGAGAATGGTAATGAAATAGGGAATCATACGTATTCCCACAGGGAATTGACCAGACTGAAGAACGTGGAAATCCAGAGTGAAATAAGGAAGACCTCGGATATATTGAAAGCTATAACAGGAAAAACTCCTTTCTTAACACGTCCGTCATATGGAAGTGTAAATGATAATGTCAAAACATACGCGGGTTCTCCCTTGATATTATGGTCGGTGGATACACAGGACTGGAAGAGCAGAGATAAGGACAAAATTGTACATAGGACTATGAGCACCGTTAAAGACGGGGACATTATACTGATGCACGATATTTACAAGTCGTCTGCGGATGCCGCCAAGGTAGTAATCAGTGAACTTAAGGCCAAAGGCTACCAAATGGTTACCATCAGCCAGCTCTATCAGGCCAGGGGCATTTCACTTGAAAACGGAAAAGAATATTTTGAATGCTCCACATATTATGCCGGAAAAAATAAGAAATAATAAGATAAAAACTTCTTTCAAGCAGAATTGAAGGAAGTTTTTTAGCGTCGGGAATTTTCTTGTCTATTGGTAAGTATCCAAATAAGGTATAATAAAGAGGACAGTGATTTTTTGAGGAGAAGTATTTATGGAAACCAAAGTGTTGATTGTTGAGGATGAAGAGAGTATCAGAGGCTTTCTTAAAATAAATTTCAGAAAAAACGATTTTATTGTCATAGAAGCAGGCTCGGGTGAGGAAGGAATAATCAAAGCCAGGCAGGAAAGGCCCAGCGTAGTCTTGCTGGATGTGATGCTCCCGGGAATAGACGGCTTTCAGGTTTGTGAAATATTAAGAAAAGAATTTCCTGACATGGGTATTATAATGCTTACTGCAAGAGGACAGGACATTGACAGGATAAAGGGGCTGGAGTTCGGTGCAGATGACTACGTGTTAAAACCCTTTAATACAACAGAACTTATTCTCAGAGCGAAATCCCTGCTCAGAAGGCTGGCGGGTAACAAATCCAATGACAGGGCAGAGACGGTGAACAGCGGGGCTTTCAGGCTCGATGTCTATTCACAGAGGGTTTTCAAGGATGGAACTGAAATAATGCTTACACCCAAGGAATATCTTCTGTTAAAGTTATTCCTCGAAAATCAGAACAAGGCATTTACAAGGGATGAACTGCTGGACAAGATCTGGGGTTACGATTTTATAGGAGACACAAAAATAGTGGATGTGAACATTAGAAGGCTTAGAAGCAAAATAGAAGATAAAAAATCCACAGCTATGTATATAGAGACTGTCTGGGGGACGGGCTACAGATGGAGAAAGGAACAATAACATGACTGCGGCCAATAAGGATAAGCCGGCTCAAAAAAGTATAAGAGCCAGATTGGTGGGTAATTTCATAATAGTTATTCTGATAAGTGTTCTGGCTTTTGAGGGCCTGCTTATATACTTTACCCGTTTCTACTTTTATGGAAATGTGGAAAGCATTTTGACCAATCAAATCCGTACTGCTGCGGATTTTTATGCACAATACTTTTCGAATGTATCCCTGGAAGTAAACATAATTGACAATACCGATGTTTTTTGGAGACAAACCAATGCACAGGTTCAGATTATTCAGCAGGACGGTTTTGTTTTGCTTGACTCGGAAGGGCTGGAAAGTGATCAAAAAGTTGAAACTGTTGATTTTAAAGGCGCGCTCCAGGGAAAGAAGGGTGTATGGACCGGGTATAACCATGGGGGAAGTAAAAAAGAGCACGTTATGGCTGTAGCCTATCCGTTGAAGGCAGATGGAGAGCTGGTGGGGGTAATCAGGTTTACCACTTCGCTGTCCGATATAGACAGGATCATATTCAACATATCGGGTATATTTATTATTATCGGAGTTGCAGTAGTGCTTGTAGCAATAATATTAAGCGTTATCCTGGCACACAGTATAGTCCATCCTTTGAGGGAAATTACCGCCGCAGCCGGAATGATGGCAAAGGGAAACCTGGATATAAGAATAAAAAAGGGTCGGAACGACGAAATAGGTGTTTTGTCGGATACCCTGAATTATATGGTTACCGAGGTTCAAAACAGGGAAAGAATAAAAAACGACTTTATATCCATGGTGTCCCATGAATTAAGAACACCTTTGACTTCTATCAAGGGATGGGCCAATACAATTATTGATGATGAGTTTACCGACAGGGAAATAATGCAGGACGGCATGAATATCATTGTCAAGGAAAGTGACAGGCTTACAAATATGGTAGAGGAACTCCTTGACTTTTCCAGATTCGTATCGGGGAAGGTTGAACTGAACAGGCAGAAAACAAATGTTTCCCAGTTGATTGACTATATAAGAAAACATATGATAACAAGGGCTAAGAAGGAAAATATAAATTTCACTGCCGTTTGCGAGGAAATTCCCGAAACAGATCTGGACCGGAACAAGTTGAAACAGGTTCTGCTGAACCTGTTGGGCAATGCCTTCAAATTTACCCGGCCGGGAGGGAATGTGGCACTCAGAGCTTTCTATGATAATGGACAGGTGGTATTCAAGGTAGAGGATAATGGCTGCGGCATAAGCAGTGAGGAGCTTCCGTTTGTCAAGGAGAAGTTTTATAAGGGAAAAAACAGCAAATCACAAACCGGGTTGGGCCTTTCCATCTGTGACGAAATAGTCAGGCTGCACAATGGGGAACTGAGCATTGAAAGCCGTCAGGGAGAGGGCACGGTTGTAACCGTAAAAATACCCTGCTGAATATATATTATGTGAATTGTTTTTATGAAGGAGAAAGATGAAACCAAATTACAGACTACTATGGACAATATTGGTGTTAATCCTTTGCTTTTCAACCACAGGCTGTACAATTATTGAGTTTGATATTGAGGAAACCATAAGCCCGCCTCAATATGACAGCATGGCAGTTCAGGGAACATGGAAAATCGACAGATTCATATCCGCCATACCTGAGAACAAGGATACTAAAATCAATATTGAGAGTATAAAAAATAAATATCTGGATCAATGGGCCATATTTGACAGTGAACTGGGTGCAGTCGGAATTGATACCTGTGTAAATCCGCATTACAGAATTATAAGAACAACTGCGGATTCCTTTATACAAAGCAAGTATAGAATTGATGAAAGCAAGCTTGGTTTGGGGAAACAGGATATATCGGTGGTTAATGTTTCGGCTGACAACCAGTTGTTTTATGAAATTATTTTGGACGGTGACAAAAAGGGGTATGTATATATCGACAATGGTTTTCTGGCTTTAAGCAAAATCTCCGACCAGGTGGACGGCAAGCTGAAGGAAAAAAGTCTCGGAAATGCGGGGCAGAATGTAAATAACGGTCAGTATGAAGAAGACCCGCTGTTAAGGTCAGGTATACTTATTGGAATCCGGACTGCCGATAATTCCTACAGAACCTTGTGGCTCTACTCCAAAAACAGAGAAGTGAAAACCGTCAGCGGGGGAAGGCAACTGCTGCTGCCAAGGGCAAAAGGTTTTTGGCAGGTGGGGGCAATAAATGAAAATAATATTAACGCAATCTATGCAGAACCATTTATAGAAGGGGATATTTCAGATAAAAACATAATGGACAGGCTTAAAGGGAATATACTAAAAGCAGGCCCGGAAACAAAGATAACCTTTTTGGGGAACGATTACATTGGCACCGGAAATGGTGAGGACTATAAGGTTTACCCGGTTGAGACCCTGAAAGAGGGCAAGGCTGTTTTGTTTTCAGAGATTAACAATGAAAATACCGATAATGTGTATGAACAGTCTACCAATAATTTTATCGCTTCCCTGAAGGGAGAAGCCGCCGATAAGATCGTTAAAAAGGTTGACGAAAAAAACTTTACGCTTGCAAGGCGTAACGGCCACTGGATATTGAAGAGCAGAATGTATTTCAAACAGCCTTATGAAAAAGAATATCAGGACTTTGATCTTAAGCTTATGGTTCCTCCAAAACTGATTCATTATGATGAAATGAATATCCAGTGGAATGATATCAAGTCGAAGCTTCCCTGGACCTCAGATGCGTTTATGTCACCAAACAAGGATGTTGCCGTTCTTGCGGACGGGAACAGCCTGAGTCTTTATACTATAAAGAACAGCAGTGATATAGGCAAACAGCTGCTGAAACTTCAGCTGGCAAAAGGCGAGACCATAGTTATGGCAGAATGGTCCATAGGCAGATATGCCGATGTATGGGACAATTTTGTCGGTAAAATCTTCACTGTGGATAACACTAGTGGTCAGTAACATCTAAAACGTATATTGCCGGCGAGGAAAATTTTTGCAGGATAAGGCGGAGGACGAAGGCAATACTGTATGTATTGACAAGGACGACAACGAAATTCTGAGGTAATTTTACCGTCGGAATATGTGACTTTCAGGTGTTGCAAACCACTAGCAATATGCAGGACTAATATCAATAAAGAACTGAAAGGTAGAAGATTTATGACAAGGATGGAAGAAAGAAAAGAGCGGATTGTCGCTTTTATGAGAGAATCAGCATATAAACCGCTGTTGTTTCAAGAGCTCGCAATGGTACTTGACGTGCCTGCCGAGGATATTGAACTCTTCAGTCAGGTGTTGAACGAACTGGAGGAGGAAGGAAGAATTTTTAAGACCCATGCCAACAGGTATGGCGTTCCGGCAAGGTTAAACCTGGCTGCCGGAAGAATTCAGGGGCATGAAAGGGGATATGCCTTTCTGATTCCCGACGATGAAATGCTGGAGGATATATTTATACCTGCCGACAGTCTCAACGGAGCCATGCATGGAGACAAGGCCGTTGCGAGGGTCAACAGGAAGAGCTCCTCCGACAGAAGGATGGAAGGCGAAATTGTAAGGATAGTCAAAAGGGCCAGTACAACCCTTGTCGGAACTTTTGAGAAGAGTCTCAGCTTTGGTTTTGTTATTCCCGATAATAAGAGGATTTCCGGTGACATTTTTATCTCAAAAGGAGAATTCAACGGAGCCAAAAAGGGCCAGAAGGTTGTGGTTGAGATCTTAAAGTACCCTGAGGCCAGAAGAAATGCCGAAGGCAGGGTAATAGAAATTATCGGAGATGTAAACCAGCCCGGTACGGATATATTATCCATTATAAAGTCCTACAACCTGGAAGAAGAGTTTCCGGCAGATGTGCTTGCCCAGACTGAGAATGTCGGTGATACCGTCACTGAGGATATGATCAAGGGCAGAAGGGATCTGAGGGGCCTCAGAATGGTTACCATTGACGGAGAGGATGCAAAGGATCTGGATGATGCCGTATCGGTGGAAATGCTTCCAACCGGGAATTACCGCCTTGGTGTACACATTGCGGATGTGACAAATTATGTCACTGAAAATTCTCCTCTTGATATTGAGGCCTTGAACAGGGGAACCAGTGTTTACCTGGTTGATAGGGTCATTCCCATGCTGCCCAGAAAGCTTTCAAACGGCATATGCAGTTTGAATCCCCAGGTTGACAGGTTGAGTTTTACCGTTATGATGGACATTGATAAAACCGGCAAGGTTTACAATCACGAGATATTTGAGAGTGTCATCAATATAGATGAAAGAATGACTTATACCAATGTGTATAAAATTCTTGAAGACCGGGATGAAGAGCTGATAGAGCGGTATAAGCAGGTTGTACCCGATTTTCATACAATGCATGAACTTGCCCTGCTGCTGAGAAAGAAGCGGTTTCACAGGGGTGCAATAGATTTTGATTTTGATGAAGCCAAAGTAATTCTGGATGAGAAAGGAAAACCCGTTGAGGTAAAAAGGTATGAAATAACCATAGCAAACCAGATCATTGAGGAGTTCATGCTCATATGCAATGAAACGGTGGCAGAGCATTTCTTCTGGACCAATACACCTTTTGTATATAGAATCCATGAGGACCCGGATGAGGAAAAAATCACGGCTCTGAACGAATTTATATATAATTTGGGCTACAGTATCAAGGGAATCAATAAAATACATCCAAGGGCATTACAGGACTTGCTTGAGAAGGTCAAAGGCACGCAGCATGAGAGAATTATCAGTACCGTCATGCTCAGGTCTCTGCAGAAGGCAAAATACAGCAGTGAAAGCGTCGGTCACTTCGGGCTGGCAGCCAAATATTACTGTCATTTCACTTCACCCATCAGAAGATATCCCGATCTGATAATACACAGAATTATGAAGCAGTATCTGAAAGGTGAAATGACCGAACAGAGGATTAGCCAGCTGGAGGGGATACTGCCTGAAATAGCAAAGCAGTGCTCGGAACGCGAAAGGGCTGCCGACGAGGCCGAAAGAGAGAGCGAAGACCTTAAAAAGGTTGAATACATGAAGGCTCATGAGGGAGAAGTATTCAAAGGCATCATTGCCAATGTAACCTCATTCGGTATGTTTATAGAACTGGACAATACCATAGAGGGACTTGTGAGAATGAGCAGCATGGAGGATGACTATTATAATTATGATGAAAGACGGTATTCTTTGATAGGTGAACGTACGCACAAAATATACAGGATTGGTGACACAGTGAGCGTCATACTGGCCAAGGCCGATCTTTCAACAAGAAAGATCGAATTTGTGCTTGTGGATAGCGGTGAAGAGGATGAGGATTTCCAGAATTTTGATGAAGCAGCCGAGGATGACTTTATCTTTAACCGGTCAAATAAGGCAAAAGCCGGCAAAGCCAAATCTACAGGAGCCAAAAGAAAAATAATAACCAACAGGGACAGAGCTCCTGTAGCAGAGCCCAGGTCCGGTAAAAAGACCGCTGAAAGGAAACCGAATAAAAAAGGCAAAGTCATAGACAAAAAAGTATTCGATAAAATTAACGGCAAGGGCAAAAGAAAGAAGAAATAGATCTGAAGGCATCAAAAAGGAGCTGAACAACGCCAACTTTACAAATTGGTTTTGTTCAGCTCCTTATTTAAGCGCATACACGCCTGAAATCGAATCAAGAGCGGCTGCTGCCTGAAATTAAACTACAAAACGTTTGATTTCTTCGCAGAAGTTTCCGCAATCATCAATTTGAATTTCCACTCTGATAGGTTTGCTCAAATCAAGGCTGAAGATGCCCATTATTGACTTTGCATCAACAATGTAGCGGCCTGATGACAAATCAACATCAAAATCATACTTGTTAACGATATTAACGAAATCTTTTACATCATTAATAGATTTTAAAGAAATATCAAATGCTTTCATATTATCCATCCTCCTCTTAAAAGGTAAAAATCAAAATTGCTAAATTTATACTCTAATATTATCTTCTTTTTATATTTAAGTCAATCGAGATGTTTATGCACCCGGTGCCATTTAGAGGCTGAAATCCTTAAATCCCGTACGGCTTAGGCACTTCGCGGACTGTTGTGCATATTTTACAAACTTTCATGACTGTTTTCATTCAATAATAATATATGATTTCAGTGGGATCCAACCTGCTTATAACTAAGAGATATTGGCAGTTCCACGCTTTACCAATTCTGCGGCAAACACAGTTTTTTGGGGCATGTCTTTTCCTGACAATACACCCACCATGGTATTGACGCATTGCCGGGAAATTGCCTCCAGCTTATTATCGATCGAGGTGAGTTCAGGATCACAATATTCGGCTATGTCCGAGTTATTATACCCAATTATGGATAACTCATGAGGTACACAGATTCCGGCCGATATTGCATATTTTAACGCACCTATGGCAAGGGAGTCATTTGAGGTCATAACAGAATTAAATTTTATTCCTCTGTTTGCAATACCTGTAAGCGCATTGCAAACACTTTTCAGCGAAAATGGTATGGGAGCAATCGACAGAATAAGATCCTCATTGACAGGAATATCATTTACCTTGAAGGCCTCCCTGAAGCCGGCAAGTTTTTTCTTTCCGCTGTAAGAAATATTGTCATATAAATATAAAATGTCGGAACCTCTCGTTTTTAAAAGTTTGGATGTGGTACTGAACATGGCATGGAAATCGTCACAAAGGGTACTGAAAACGTTTGGGCCGTCTAATTCCCCGTTAAGCAGCATGACAGGTATTTTACGGGATGCATCCAGTATATACTGGTTTTGGTCGGGATCAGGCTGAACATAGTTGGAGCCTATGAGAATTACACTGTCAACATGTTTTGAAAGCAACAGCTTCAGGTATTTCTTGCGATCTTCAAGTTGATGACCTGTACAGCACAGCAGACAGTCATACCCGCTCTCGCGGAGTTTCTGTTCAACAAAGTATACGGCGTGTGCGAGGTAAGGGTCGGAGGAATCGGCGCACAGGATGCCGATTGTGTTCATGGAATTCTTGCCGAGACCTCTGGCAAAAGCATTTGGAGTATAACCGTATTTGTCTATGACAGCTAGGACTTTTTCTTTGGTTTTTAGGCTGACCTTTGAACTTCCGTTAATTATCCTAGAAACGGTTGCAATGGAAACTCCCGATTTTTTTGAAATATCATAAATATTCATTCTTTTACCTCAATGAAATTATTGGAAGGGACGAAGATGAAAGTGCTTACGCACATTGCTTTACATTGATTATAAGGTATGTCGTAAAAAAATTCAATTTTTATAAAATATAAAATTAATTTAAATAGAGCGATAAATAAATGATCTGTATTGACTGTATATTTTTTCCGGTATATACTTAATTTGTAATTAAATGTAAGTGCTTACATTTTAACCCTTACATGTTTTAGGAGAAAACATGACTTCCTTGCAAGGTTCTGAACCGTATGGAATCTGGCCCTTGTAAGTTTTTGTAGTGCTTTGTACCTGTCGTCCATGTAGACCTCCTAGTTAATACACCCGAAACGTAGGTGCTCAGCAATAATCCATGCATCTATATCATCGGTTTTCGGAAGATTAGGATACATGGCTTTGAACTTATTGACCTGAGTGGGGTTAAGTACATGGAGTTTGGTATTGAATCTATTTACCGAGGTATCTTGCTTTAAAAAGTAAACAAGAGAATCATCATAGCGGAAGTAGATTCAAGGCAAATGACGATGGACTGACTAATTTTAAAGTGACACAAAGTGTCCTACAGGAGAGAATAGAACGGCCTCAATATCTTAACTATATTGTACACAAGCATTAGGTAAATTCAATAGCAAGAAATTCAGTTATCAAAGAGTAAAATATTTTCCAGTTAATATTTGTTAAAACGTAAGGGTTATAACTGGAAGAAATATTTAAAAACCCTTACTAAAACTTATTATACGAGGAGGGAAAGGTTATGTTAAGGAAAATGAAGATTTTTCTCTTGGCCGGGGCGGTCTTTGTACAAGCACTGACGGGGTTGAGTGCAGTTCATATTGAAGCGGCAGACAATGGCCTGTTTGGGCTGGTTGGTTTTGCAACAATGAATGGCGGTACTACGGGAGGTACCGGCGGAAAAGTGGTAACGGTTAAAAGTGCGACAGAATTGTCTGATCTTTTAAACCAAAGAAAAAAGGACAAGGATACTTCACCGCTTATTGTAAAAATTTCTTCAAAGCTCACAGGAACAGGTGCCATTGGAGTAAAGGAAGTATCAAATATTTCAATTATTGGTGTCGGCAGCAGCGGAGAATTGGAAGGTGTAGGTCTGAATATTGTAAAAGCCAGCAACATAATCATTCAAAATCTGAAAATCCATCACACGCTGGCACCAACAGACTGTATTGGAATAGAAAACAGCAAGAATATCTGGATTGACCATTGTGAATTGTATAATATGATCGGGGACTGTAACGGAGACGGCAAGATTGATGAAAGCGGAGATATTGACGGCGGTGATGTTGACTGGTATGACGGGTTGCTTGATTGTAAAAAAGACAGTGCATATATCACCGTTTCATGGAATTACTTTCATGATTCCTTTAAAACAAGCCTTGTAGGCTCATCCGACAGTGACAATTACGACAGAAAAATGACTTATCACCATAATGTTTTCAAAAATGTGAAGGAGCGTTTGCCCAGCTACAGATTTGGAACGGGACATGTGTTCAGCAACTATTATGCCGATATCTGGAGCAGTGCGGTCAATTCCAGAATGGGAGCCAAACTCAGAGTAGAAAGCAATTATTTTGAAAGAGTCGGTTCAGGTGCCGTCAACTCTGAATCGGGGCTGGCAGCCGGCCCTATTGGGTCTTACAACAGTGATGAAATTGGATACTGGGATGTAAAGGATAATACATATGTAAATTGCAAGGGTAACCAACCTGCAGCTTCAACCTGCAGCTTTACCCCCCCATATCAGTATACAGGGTTTTTAACTCCTGCGAGCCAGGTAAAGGCCATAGTCACACAATATGCAGGCGTTGGCAAACTGGACGGAACAAATCCTACAAATCCGACCGATCCGGGGGAAGGCCAGATAAAATATGGTGATATAAATAATGACGCCACAATTGATACTCTTGATTTTGCTGTGCTCAAAATGTATCTTCTGGGACAAACAGTTGCTATAAAGAATGAAGCTGCCGATTTGGACAGCGACAAGGAAATAACCATACTTGATATGGCAATATTAAAGAAATACCTATTAGGTCTGGTAACGACACTTCCTGTACCGACAGAGCCGCAAGAGCCTGACCCAGATCCGGCAGGCGGAGATATAACAATCGAACCAAACGGTTCCATAACTTTGCAGCAGGCAATAAACAGTATAAAACCGGGAAAAACCATCTATCTTAAAGGCGGTACCTATTCCTTTTCCGAAACGGTAATAATCGCGGAGGGCAATAATGGAAATGCCGGCAGCACAAAGAATTTGGCCGCTGCCGGAGGAGCAGAGCCGGTATTGGATTTCTCAGGCATGGCATTTGATTCATCCAACAGAGGAGTGGTTGTCGCAGGAAACTACTGGACCATTAGCGGTTTAAAAATACAGAAAGCCGGTGATAACGGAATGCTTCTGGCAGGCAGCAGCAACATAATCGATAACTGTGAATTTTATGCAAATCGCGACACCGGCCTCCAATTGTCCAGGTACAATACCTCATATTCATCCATAGATCAGTGGCCCGCCAATAACACAATAAAAAACTGCTATTCACACAGCAACTATGATCCGGACAATGGCGAAGATGCAGACGGATTTGCCGCAAAGCTGACCAGCGGGAGAGGTAACAAATTTATAAGCTGTATATCCAAGTATAATATTGATGATGGCTGGGATCTCTACACAAAAGATGAGACAGGACCAATCGGCTCGGTCTATTTTGAAAATTGTGAAGCCAGCAATAACGGCCGGACTGAGGACGGCATTTCAACCACTGACAGCGACGGAAACGGGTTTAAGCTCGGGGGCAATAAAATCAGTGTTGATCACACACTGGTGAGCTGCAAGGCATTTAATAACAAAAAGCATGGATTTACCTGGAACAGCAATCCCGGAAAGTTGACACTGACAGGATGCCAGGCCAGCGGCAACGGGGGTAATGACTTTGAGAAGGTTACCAACAACTGAAAAATTGTGTCAAACATGCTTGAAATAACGTTCAATACAAGCTATACTTTGTGGTACATCATCTATGCGCTTGAGATGTATTTAGAAAGGGTTTTATAATGTTGGAAAACAAAAACAGCAACATGGATTCAAGTCCTAGTTCTCAAAAGGTTAACAAATATGGGCGTAAAAAAACCATGTCAATATACACCCTCGGCTGCAAGGTTAACCAATATGAATCGGAAGCGGTTTCCTCACTGTTTGAACAAAACGGATATGAGGTTGTTTCCTTTGATCAGAACTCGGATGTTTATATAATCAATACCTGTACCGTAACGAACCTCAGTGACAGAAAATCCAGGCAGGCCATTCGAAAAGCCAAAAAAACCAACCCGGATTCAATTGTAGCTGTTATGGGATGCTATGCCCAGACCTCCTCCGAGGATGTGCTGAAAATACCTGGCGTTAATCTGGTAATCGGGACAAAGGACAGAAATAAAATACTGGAGTACGTTGACAGGCTCGAGGCCGGTGAGTGCAGAATAAACGCCGTGGACAACATAATGACTTCAAGAAGCTTTGAAGAGCTTAAGGTGAACACCTACAAGGAGAGAACAAGGGCTTACCTTAAAATACAGGAAGGGTGCAGTCAGTTCTGTTCCTATTGTATAATACCGTATGCCAGAGGCCCTATCAGAAGCAGAAAGCCGCAGGACATAATAGACGAAGTCAGGGAGCTATCCCAGCACGGTTTTACTGAAATAGTGCTGACAGGTATTCATCTGGCTTCCTACGGCAAGGACCAGAAAACTACAGACCTTCTTGATATTATACAAAAACTCAATGGGATAGAAGGAATTCAAAGGATCAGGCTGGGGTCCATAGAACCTACTACCATAACCGAAGAATTTGTCAGAGCTGCTGCTGATATGCCAAAACTTTGCCCTCACTACCATCTTTCGCTTCAAAGCGGATGCGACAGTACCCTGAAGGCTATGAACAGAAAATACACTTCGGAGGAATACGGTGAAAGTGTTGCACTGCTTAAAAGGTATATTCCTGACGTAGCTTTAACTACCGATATTATGGTAGGTTTTCCGGGTGAGACTGAAGAGGACTTTGTGAAATCATTGGAATTTGCAGAGAAAATGGGTTTTGCAAAAATTCATGTGTTTAAATATTCGCCAAGAAAGGGAACTCCTGCAGCCGAGGCAGCAAATCAGATAGCTCCCGGTATCAAGGAGACCAGAAGCGAACAGATGCTGGCGTTATCGGACCGGTTGGAAGAACAGTATTTAATGAATTTTATGGGCAGGGAAATGGAAGTGCTGTACGAACAGGAGCTGCATGACAAAAAAGGATATATCGAGGGACTTACAAAAAATTACATCAGGGTTGCAGCTGAAGGCGGCCAGGAAATAACAGGCAAAATAGTAAATACAAAATTAAAAAAAGTTTCCGGAAACCTGTTTGAAGGAAATATTTTATGGTAAATAAATTAGTAGTCTATGACATTTAAATTTATACATTGCCGGCAGTTAAATTTCCCCGGACAGTGTACGTTTTAGATGTTACAGATCACTGCAAGACTTTAAGCTGTTCATGGAAGTGGAAATAAATAACAATTTTTGCTGTTGACACAGTAAAGTTGTTGCAAAAGCTTAAAGGATATATTAGTATTAATATATAGCGTATAAGGAGAATTAAAACCCATTAAGGGTTCGGCAGGTTACAAAAGCGTAAAAAGAGAGACTACGGCTACGCTAGGAAGGTGATTAAATGGGCATTAATGAAACTATGATGTTTAATGTAGACAAGGAAAAGGATAATGAAGCCAAAGAAATCTTGATTTCAGTTTATCAGGCGCTTAAGGAAAAGGGATATAACCCCATAAACCAAATGGTAGGTTATATATTATCCGGTGATCCTACTTACATCACAAATTACAAAAACGCAAGAAGCATTATTCGTAGATTGGAAAGAGATGAGCTTCTGGAAGAAGTACTGAAGTTCTACCTTGAAAGCAATAATAATACTGTGGAATAAATATTATTAAGATTTTAAGGCACTCTAATTAAAGGAGTGCCTATTAATTTTTCTTGGAATATTTTTATGGGGCCGCAATAAGGTGAGAAGTTTCATAGTTGTTTTGCGGCTGCTGTAAAGCTCATGGAGGTTAAGAGTGAGAGTATTGGGCATAGATTATGGGGATTCCAGAATAGGTGTTGCTGTCAGCGACCCTATGGGCTGGACTGCACAGGGGCTTGAAACCATAAAAAGCAAGGACAGCTTGAGGAAGGCGATTGAGAGGATAATGGAAATAATAAGGCAGTATGAAATCAAAGACATAGTAATAGGTTATCCGCTTAATATGAATGGAACTGCGGGCCCCAGGACAGAACGCACCGAAGCCTTTATAAAGAAACTGCTGGAGCTGGGTGATTTCAATATTGTCAAATGGGATGAACGGCTTACAACGGTATCTGCCCACAGGGCTATGAATGAACTGGGTGTCAAAGCCTCAAACAAAAAGAATATTGTTGATACCATGTCTGCGGTTTTCATCCTTCAGGGGTATCTGGACAGACAGAGCAGGCGTTAGTGGTCTGTAACATATAAAACTTATTGTTGGAAATCCTGTATAAGTATGATATTATTAAATCAATAATTTTAAGTGTAAAAATATTGAAATTATTGTTTGATAATTATTAATAAATAATAAATTCGATTAGTTTCAGGAGGAAATAGATTATGAGCAATATGGATGAAGAAAGAGACGATATTGTAGTATTGGTAGGAGAAGATGGAGAAGAAGTAGAATTTGAACATATCGATACCATTGAGATGAACGGGAATGAATATGTGGTCCTTCTGCCGGTTGAAGATCAGGAAAATGAAGAAGTAGATGAAGTAGTTATTCTCAAAGTCGATCACGGTGAGGACGGAGAGGATTCCTTTGTAACAGTTGATGATGAAGACGAATTAAATAGTGTGTTCGAGGAATTTAAAACAAGAATGGAAGAAGAGTACGACTTCGAGGAATAAGCTTGCCAACAGGCCTCCAAATGGGTGAATATGCATCGTTTGGAGGTTTTTAATTATATATGTGAATCATAAAAACTCAATTCAATTAAAGAAATTTCCACATACAAATTCATAACAAATTATATGTAAAACACATATTATCTACCTTATCTATAATTTGACATATTTTTAACAAGTTTATTGAATAATTCAACTTTATTTGTTATAATATTAACGAATATTGTTAATATTATAACAATTTAAATTAATACATTTTTTAAAGGGGGTCAAAATTAATGAGTGTAAATGAGTGCTGCTGCGGATGTGCAGACGAAACCAGCTTGAAACTCACCGAAATCATTGCAAAATATAAAGAGACCAGAGGTGCTCTTATCCCTGTTTTGCACGAAGCTCAAGAGGTATACGGCTATCTGCCGGAGACGGTATTGAAAAAAATATCCGACGGACTGAATGTACCGCTTGCTGAAATCTACGGTGTAGTAACTTTCTATACTCAATTCTCATTAAATCCAAAAGGACGTTTTAAAATTAATGTTTGTATGGGTACTGCCTGTTACGTGAAGGGTTCGGGGGACATTCTTGAAAAATTCAAGGAGAAACTCGGCATTGACGTTGGACAATGTACCGAAGATGGGAAATTCTCCCTGGATGCATGCAGGTGTATTGGTGCCTGTGGTCTCGCTCCTGTAATCATGATAAATGATGATGTCCATGGAAGACTGGTTCCTGATGATGTAGACGGAATCCTGGAGCAATATAAAGAATTATAATCCGGAGCTGCATATGAGAGACTTATCACTTCATATTCTTGATATAGTACAAAATTCTATAAAAGCAAAAGCATCAAAAATTTCAATAGTGTTAAAACACGAACGCATTTCATCACTTGATAAAAATATTTTAAAACTCATAATAACAGACAATGGCACAGGAATGGAGTACGAACTGCTGAATAAGGCTGAAGATCCTTTTACGACAACGCGGACTTCCCGGAGAGTAGGCTTGGGAATACCGCTTCTAAAGGAATCTGCCCTGAAATGTGACGGTGAATTTAAATTAAGTTCTCAGAAGGATGCAGGAACGGAAGTTTTAGCTGCCTTTTCAATAGACCATATTGACAGACTTCCTATAGGTGATGTGGGTGAGACCATGATTACCTTGATATCATCAAATCCGGAAATACGCTTTATGCTTTTTTTGGAGGGTGAAAGGGGAAGCTTCGGGCTGGATACCGGGGAGGTTGCTGAATCACTTAAGGGTGTGATTATTACGGAATATGCAGTTATAAAGTGGTTGAAAGAGTATATTGATGACGGCATAAAAAATATTTTCGGAGGTGTACTTAATGAAGTCAATTGCTGAATTGGATGAGATCAGAAAGAAAACTCTGGAACAGATCTCGCTCAGATCAAATGAAAATGGTTTGAGAGTTATAGTAGGAATGGCTACCTGCGGTATAGCAGCAGGTGCAAGACCGGTGATGAAAGCTTTTTTGGAAGAGATAAACAAAAGAAAACTGCAAAACATTACCGTATCTATGACCGGCTGTATCGGTGCCTGTCGGCTTGAACCCATAGTGGATATTATTGACAGCGAGGGAAATAAAACTACTTATGTTAAAATGACTCCTGAAAAGGCTGAAAGAGTTGTTTTAGAGCATATTGTAAACGGCAAGGTATGTTCTGATCTTACTATTGGAGCTGAAGAGTCCAAAAAATAATTTATGGAGGTTAAAATTATGCAATTATATAGAGCACATGTGCTGGTTTGTGCAGGTACAGGTTGTACTTCCTCCAACTCTTTAAAGATTATGGAGGAAATGGAGACCTTACTCAAGGATAACAGCCTGGATAATGAAATAAAAATCGTTAAGACAGGTTGTTTTGGTCTCTGTGCCGAAGGTCCCATAGTTGTAGTATATCCTGAAGGTGCCATGTACACCAGAGTTGGAGTTGCAGATGTCAAGGATATTGTTGAAGAGCATCTGCTCAAGGGCAGAATTGTAAAGAGATTGCTTGCAGGAGAAAAGGAAGCCGAAGATATATCAAAAGCACTTGAAAGTGTTGACTTCTTTAAGAGACAGCACCGTATAGCATTGAGGAACTGTGGACGTATCAATCCTGAAAATATCGATGAATACATAGCTTTCGACGGATACAAGGCACTTGAAAAAGTATTGACCGAAATGACTCCCGATGCGGTTGTTGACACCATAAAAAGATCAGGTCTGCGCGGAAGAGGGGGCGGAGGTTTCCCGACAGGTGTAAAATGGGAATTTGCGGCTAAGCAGGTTTCGGATCAGAAGTATGTCTGTTGTAACGCCGACGAAGGCGATCCCGGCGCATTTATGGACAGAAGCGTACTTGAGGGAGACCCTCATTCACTGATAGAGGCAATGTCAATAGCAGGCTATGCCATAGGAGCAACAGAGGGTTTCATATATGTAAGAGCGGAATATCCCATCGCTGTAAAGAGACTGCAGATAGCAATCGAACAGGCAAAAGATTACGGAATTCTCGGTGACAACGTACTTGGCACAGGACATAAGTTTGACCTTGAAATAAGACTTGGAGCGGGAGCTTTCGTTTGCGGTGAAGAAACCGCATTGATGACTTCAATTGAAGGACACAGAGGCGAACCAAGACCTAGACCTCCTTTTCCGGCTGTTAAGGGATTGTGGCAGAAACCTACCATACTTAATAATGTAGAAACCTATGCAAACATTCCTGTAATAATTCTTGAAGGTGCCGAATGGTTTGCCGGCATCGGAACCGAAAAGAGCAAGGGAACAAAAGTTTTTGCCCTCGGCGGAAAAATTAACAATACGGGTCTTGTGGAGGTTCCCATGGGAACCACCCTGAGAGAGGTTGTTTATGATATAGGAGGAGGTATTCCAAAGGGTAAGAAGTTTAAAGCTGCCCAGACAGGAGGACCTTCCGGAGGCTGCATCCCCGTATCGCATCTGGATACACCAATAGACTATGATTCACTTATAGCCCTCGGTTCAATGATGGGCTCAGGCGGTCTTATAGTTATGGACGAAGATAACTGTATGGTTGACATAGCGAAATTCTTCCTTGAGTTTACCGTTGATGAATCCTGCGGTAAATGTCCTCCCTGCAGAATAGGTACAAAGCGCATGCATGAAATACTTGAAAGAATAACCGAGGGTAAAGGTGAAGAGGGTGATATTGAAAAGTTGGAACTTTTAGCTAAGAATATCAAGGCTTCGGCGCTGTGCGGTCTCGGACAGACTGCTCCAAACCCCATACTGAGTACTTTGAAATATTTCAGAGATGAGTATGAAGCTCACGTATACCAGAAAAAATGTCCTTCCGGGGTTTGCAAATCCATGCTGCAATACACCATAGACGCCGCTAAATGCAAGAGCTGCGGTCTGTGTACAAAGGTCTGTCCAATGAACTGCATAAGCGGAGAAAAGAAGGTTCCGTATGTGATAGATCAGAGCAAATGTGCAAAATGCGGCGCTTGTATGGAAAAATGTCCATTCAAGGCCATATCGAAAATATGAGGGGAGGAGAGTGCGATATGTCAATGGTTAATATAACAATAGACGGAAAGAAACTGCAGGTTGAAAAGGATATAACTATTTTAGAGGCAGCAAGGCAGGCCAACATTAAAATACCAACACTTTGCTTCCTGAAGGACATTAACGAAATAGGCGCATGCAGAATGTGCGTTGTTGAAATAAAGGGAGCAAGAGCACTCCAGGCAGCATGTGTTTATCCTGTGGCGGAGGGACTTGAAATATACACACAGAGTCCAAATGTAAGAGAGGCAAGAAAGGTAACCCTGGAATTGATTTTATCCAATCATGACAAGAAGTGCCTCACCTGTGTAAGAAACAGAAACTGTGAGCTTCAAACCCTGTCTGAGGAATTGAATATCAATGAACTTAGATTTGAGGGCCAGAGCACAAATCTGCCTCTGGACAATTTTTCACCATCAATAGTAAGAGATCCGAATAAATGTATACTTTGCAGACGTTGTGTAAGCGTGTGCAAGAATGTTCAGACAGTATCGGTTATAAGTGCTGCCGAAAGAGGTTTCAAGTCGGTCATCTCCTGTGCGTTTGACAAATCCCTGTCTGATGTGCCGTGTACTATGTGCGGGCAATGCATAAGTGTCTGTCCTGTGGGCGCCTTGAAGGAAAAGGACGATACCGGCAGAGTCTGGGATGCGCTGGCAAATCCAGAACTCCATGTCGTGGTTCAGACTGCTCCTGCCGTAAGGGTGGCAATTGGAGAAGAATTCGGTTTACCTATCGGCTCCAGAGTCACCGGGAAAATGGTTTCAGCATTGAGCCGCCTGGGTTTTGCAAAGGTTTTTGATACCGATACGGCTGCCGATCTCACAATCATGGAGGAAGGAACCGAACTGCTGAACAGGATCAGGAACGGTGGAAAACTTCCCGTTATAACTTCCTGCAGCCCCGGATGGATCAAATTCTGCGAGCACAATTATCCCGAATTTTTGGATAATCTGTCCTCCTGTAAATCGCCTCATGAAATGTTCGGCGCTGTTCTTAAAACCTATTATGCAGAAAAAATGGGCATTGACCCCGCTAAAATATTTGTAGTTTCAATCATGCCTTGTACTGCAAAGAAATTCGAGGCACAAAGACCGGAATTGTCGGCGGCAGGTTTTGCTGATGTTGATGTTGTACTTACTACCAGAGAACTTGCAAAAATGGTAAAGGAAGCGGGAATTGACTTTAACAGTCTTGAAGACGGTCAATTTGATGATCCTATGGGTGAGGCAACAGGTGCCGGGGTTATCTTCGGAGCCACCGGCGGTGTAATGGAAGCAGCCCTGCGTACAGTGGCCGAAATCGTATCGGGCAAGTCCTTTGATAATGTGGAATATGCCGCTGTCAGAGGGATTGAAGGTATTAAGGAAGCCTCAATTGAGATAGGCGGCATGAAGGTAAGAGCCGCCGTTGCAAACGGTCTGGGCAATGCGAGAAGGCTGCTGGACAGTATCAAAGCAGGAGAAGCACAGTATGATTTTGTAGAGATCATGGCTTGCCCCGGCGGATGTGTAAATGGCGGCGGACAGCCAATACAGCCTTCATCGGTCAGAAGCTGGACAGACCTCAGAGCTGAAAGGGCAAAGGCCATATACCAGGAGGATGAGAGTCTGACCATCAGGAAGTCTCATGAGAACCCCATAGTACAGGAAATGTATGAAAAATACTTCGGTGAGCCCGGAAGCCACAAGGCTCATAAGGTGCTTCACACACACTATGTTCAGAGAGAAAATTATCCTGAAGAAACAAATAAATAATTGATTTATTGGTTATTATAAGTCCTGAGTTTCAATTTGATTTGAAGCTCGGGACTTATTTTTTTGTTAATAAAAATTTTTACACAAACTTTACACCCGTATAATTTGAAATCATAACAAACCGGTTATTCTGTAATTAAAGAATATTGCACAGGAGTGATATTATATGCCGAGTATAGCAGCTCACTATTATTTCGGACAGGAGATATTAAAGAAGATAAATAAAGATAATCCTGAAATCAGTGGATTTATTCATAATTACAAGGCTGTATTCAATCTGGGATTGCAGGGACCGGATTTATTATTTTATTATAAGCCGTATATGAATAACAAAATAAAGGGTTTGGGAGAAGAAATTCATTTCCGCCCTGCCAAAGATCTGGTTGATAGTGCAGCTGTAAATATCAGACAGGAAAAAAGCAATGCAGCTCTTGGATATCTGATGGGGCTTGCCTGCCACTTTGTACTGGACAGTGGTTTGCATGGAGAAATAGCCGAATATGCGCCTGATATAAGGGATCATCTTTTATTGGAAGCCGAAATGGACAGACAAATTATCGAAAAAAATTACAACAGTCAGCCTCACACTTTTAACAGATATCAGCTTGTAAAATCAACAATTAATAAATGGGATTTTCTGAAGCTTATTTATCCGCAAATTGAAGTCAGGCATTTAAAAGAATGTGTAAACAGCATGGGCTTCTATCTGATGATATTGTTTTGCAGGTGGGATATCAAGAAAAAGCTGCTGGTGTTTGCAGAAAGTCTTTCGGGTAAAAAAGGCCCCTTTACCGCTTTAATAGTTGACAGCAAGGAAAACAAGCATTTTCAGCCATATGCAAAAAAATTATGCTGTGATATGAAGGACATCGTTTCCGACGGTTTGCTTGCGGTTGAGAATATATATGATACTACAAGGTACAATGTGCCGTTGAATTGTATGTTCAACCGGAATTTCGGCTAGTTTAAATATACAAAAAATCATAAGAAGAACAGCTGCTGCTGCCGGTATTGCTTAAAAGCTTGCCGGCTTTTTTATATCATACGGCCATGTACTGCCGGTACAAAAAATAGTCCATATTTTATTTGTGAAATCTGAATATAATTGCTGTTCAATTCGGGATACAATAAAAACAAATCAACAAATGAACAGGGGGAAATAGAATGAAAAATGGAAAGAAGCTATTGGCAGTGAGTCTGGCGGTTATGATGCTTATCGCATTTGTTGTGACAGGCTGCGGAGGAGAAAAACCTGCCGGAGACGGCAGCAATACTTCAACGGATACGACTTCGGCTCCCAAGAGCAATGTTACGTTAAGTATTGTTATGGCAAAGGGCTGGGAAAAGCCTGCAATGCATGACCTTTTCCAGAAGTATACCGATAAGACCGGGGTACAGTTTGATGTTCAGGTATTACCTGATGACAAAGCCTCGGAGATTATTAAAACCAAATTTGCCACAAATGAGTTCCCTGACATCATGGTTAACTCAGCATCTGTACTTGAGCTGAACTACATGATGCCGGAGCAAAAGCTGGTAGACCTCACTAACGAACCATGGGTGGACAAGCTGATCAACAAGGAAGATTTTATGGCTGATGGCAAGGTCTGGGGCCTGCCTCTCTGGGGACAGGATTTGTGGGGATTTGCTGTTAATACGGAGGTATTCCAGAAATACAATATTCCCATCCCGACCAGCAAAGATGAGCTGTTAAAAGCTTTTGACATCTTAAAGCAAAATAATGTACAGCCATTGTACCTGGGAAGCAAAGATCCCTGGATGGTCGGACAGATGACCAGCGGTTCATTGTGGGCAGCTATACAGAAGGATCCCGGACTTCCGAAAAAGCTGGAAGCCAATCAGGCAAAATACTCTGAAATCCCGGGTTTCGTCAGCTGTCTTGCAGATCTGAAAAGCTTTAACGACAAGGGCTATCTCGGACCGAATACCATGGCCAACACATGGGACGGACAGTTTGCAGCATTTGCGGAGGGCAAGGCAGGCGTGGGTGTAGGATTAACTTCCTGGGTCAATGAAATTGAGAAAAAATATCCGGGAACAGCAGACAAGATAGAGTTTATTCCTTTTTATATCGGGGATAATACAACAATCTTTGCAGGAACAAGCGGACAGTGGTATATACCTAAAACCGGCAAAAATGTTGACATTGTAAAGGACTTCTTCAATTTTGCCGCGGAACAGGAGAATTTAAACGCATATTACAGCAATTTGCAGTCAATATCTCCCTTCAAGGACGTTAAGGCACAAATTCCGGCTGCTGCACAGAAGCTTTCAGATAAAATTAACAGCGGAGAATATTTGACTCACCGTTCTCATAATTCATTGGTGAAGGGACAGGACTATGACGGTCTCTGCAAGCTGGGACAAGAAGTCATCATAGGCGGAAAAACACCTGAAGCAGCTGCAAAGGAATACGATACCATGAGGGCGAAAATTGCTAAATCAATTGGTTTGGAAGGGTTTTAACAAGTCAGAGGCTGTTTAGGATCCATTGCACTCGTCATTTGGGCGGATTTTGCACCATGCTGCGTTATATTTTATTGCAATAACAAATTATTACTGCGAAAATTTGCCTGGCCTTGCACAAATCCACCTGAGATGCCAAGCACAAGCAGATCCTAAACAGCCTCTATGGGATTTTCAAACGGGGATAAGGTCAATGGATTTTACGGTACTGTAAAATTGTCGGCTTTATCCCCGATGTTCAATAACGTATATTTTTCATACGGGGAAAGCAGATTTTTCAATATTTTGATATACTCACGGAATTAATGCGTTACAACTATTAGCATCAGGAAATTGAGGTGTATGACAATGAATATGAAAAAGACTTATCCCAACTATTTTTGGATAGTACCTTTTGCCATTTACACAATTCTTTTTATAATACCGGGCCTTTTGGGGCTCATATATTCCTTTACCAACTGGACTATTTATTCTACTTCCAAGTCTTTTGCGGGACTGGAAAACTACACTAACCTGTTGAATGACAGCTTATTTAAAACAGGTTTAAAAAATACCTTGCTTTTTGCGCTTATCACTACTGTGTTTAAAAATGTATTTGGTTTTGCGCTGGCTCTTGCGCTCAATACAAAGCTTAAGACCAGAAATTTGCTCAGGACGGTTTACTTTCTGCCCATGGTTTTAAGTACTCTTATAGTGGGTATTATTTTCAAATCTATTTTTATGCCCGATACCGGGCTGCTTAATGTATTTTTCTCATTTTTCAGCACAAACCTTTCATCTACCGATTGGCTGGGAAATCCCGCATATGCCATGTGGATGGTAATACTTGTTGAAATATGGAGAGGTACAGGTTACTGCATGGTAATCTTTTTAGCCGGACTTCAGGTAATTTCCAAGGATTACTATGAGTCTGCAACAATTGACGGAGCAAACAACTGGCAGCAGTTTAAAAATATCACTCTGCCGATGATGATACCTTCATTGAATGTAAATATTCTGCTCAGTATTATTAACGGGCTCAAGGTTTTTGATATTGTCATTGCACTTACCGGAGGAGGTCCCGGTCTTTCCACGGAAGTGCTGAGCACGGGTATTTACAAGTATATGGGCAACGGAGCGCTTGCAACCGGAGGTGCGGCCAATATAGTACTTACACTGTTTGTTGTGGCTGTATTTGCAGTAATCAACGGTGTGTTCTCAAAACTGGAGGTGGAAAGATGAGCAGGCAAAAACGCTTTTTTGAAGGTCTGGCACTGGTGGGGCTCTGGGTACTGAGCCTGGTGATTTTGCTGCCTTTGCTGCTGGTGGTGGTAAATTCGTTCAAGTCGTCGGCCGAGGCAGATGCCATGAATCTGCTGATGCCTAAAAGCTTTAGGTTTGAAAACTTTAAAACGGTTTTGACAACGGGTTCGGTGTTCCGCTCTCTTATGAACAGCGCTTTAATTACCGGAGCAGCGGTGTTTCTGTCCGTGATTCTGGGTTCGATGGCCGCATTTGTATTCAACCGCAGGCGTTCCTCTCTGAACCGGACTGTCTATAACTATTTCCTGCTGGGCCTTGTCATTCCGGTGCAGATAATCACCCTGATAGAGATATTGAAATATTTCCATATGATGAATAGTTATCAGGGCATTATTTTAGTTTATGTGGCAATATTCACGCCTTTGACGATTTTTCTCACCTACGGTGCGGTGTCGTCAATTCCCCGTGAACTGGATGAAGCTGCAATCGTGGATGGCTGCGGGGCACTGAGGCTGTTCTTTAAAATACTTTTTCCTTTGCTGACACCGGTCATTATTACTTCCTGTATCACGCAGTTTATGTTTATCTGGAATGATTTCCAGTACCCCTTGTACCTGCTTTCAGATACTAAAAAATGGACACTTGTACTGGGGATTTACGGATTCATAGGCCAATATTCCTCTGACTGGAATCTGGTTTGCGCACATATTCTTATGTCAAGTCTGCCGGTTGTAATCATCTATTTATCAGGGCAAAAGTATATTATTTCAGGAATGGTTTCAGGAGCGGTGAAAGGCTGAGTCAGGCAAAGTCAGACAAAGTTGTTTCAGGTATGCGGATTGGTTATAATTAGCTGTAAGTATTACTCCTGACATGATTGTGTATGATAGTATTAATAGCTGTCGGATTCGGAGGTTTGGGCTTTGCTGAAAAATGTAAGTTATCATACGAAACTGCTGTTGGCATATTCTACAATAATAGGACTTTTGTTTCTGATATTCATAAGCATTTATTATGAGGTTCAGGTAAAAAATTTGAAAAAATCCTCTCAGGACGCTCTGATTCAAATGACTTCCAGAGTTTCCGACCAGTTTAAGGGAGTACTGGACGAAATGAGCCGTATTTCACGCGGGATTGCTATCAGCGGCGATGTTCAGGCTGCGATGAATGAAATTGCACAGGACGAGACACCGGAGAATTATTTTTATTTCCATCCCCAGGAAAAAAGCCGGATACAGGATGTTATTATCGGTCTTAACGGTACGTATTTCAATAACCGGAGTTTTAATGTAATATCAAAAAATTACGATTATGTGGGCGTGGATATCTATAATGGTGTGACACTGGACAAGAAGGCCCTTTCCCGGATTACCTGGATTCGCCATGTACTGGAAAACAATATCAGCAAATATATTTCACCTGTTTCAGAGGATATGTATGGAAGAACAGGTAATGAAACCTTTTCCTTCGTAAGACTGATTCAAAATGAATATAAGACCTATGGAGTAATTGATGTTCAGTTTGAAAGAACTTACCTGGATAAAATATTTACCATGGAGTTGTCAGGCTATCCGGTGCATACCGTGGTGGTAAAAGACAGCGATACAATGTTTTATTCGACAGACGGAGCGCCGGCCGGAGCCATGGAACCGCTGGTCCGGAACTGTGAGGTAAGACCCGGCAGCCAGACGATCCAGTCAATGTCTCTGGACGGGAAAAAATATATCGTTTGCTCCACTTCGCTCAATGACTATGATATGAAGCTTTATTTGCTGGTTAATACCGAGCATTACCTGGCTTCTGTGAATAATACCACCACGGTTTTTGTCGTATGTGCGGTTATCATACTTGCAGCATTGTTATTGATTGTCTATGCGGTGACACAAAGCCTTTACAAGCCTATCAGGCAACTTCGTGACAATGTGAGCCGTATTGATTATGCTACCATTTCCGTTGATCTGCAGGTTGCTGATACCAACAATGAGGTAACTCAGCTTACCCGTGCCTTTGAAAAAATGCTGGAGGATATAAGGCATGCGACGGGAGAACTGATGCAGCTTCGCACCAGAGAAATCCAGGCTTATTATAAAATGCTCCAGGCCCAGATCAATCCCCACTTTATGCATAATATTCTCGCTGTTATCGGAATGATGGGCAGGCAAAAAAATGCGCCTGAAATTATGGATATGTGCTCTGCCCTTACCAGAATGCTGAGCTATTCTACCGATACAACCCAATCAACCGTTACCATGCAGCAGGAAATCGAACATGTGTCAAATTATCTGAAATTAATGAAATACCGGTATCTTGATTATCTTGAGTATACGCTGGAGATTGATGAACGTTTAAAACAGGTAAACATCCCTAAATTTGTTCTCCAGCCCATTGCGGAAAACTGCTTTCAGCACAGCCTGCAGGATGCCGAGCCCCCATACAAAATCACAATCCGGGGAAGTATTGATGAAAATGGCTGGAATATTGCGGTGGGGGATAACGGAAGAGGCTTCACAGAGGAAGCTGTAGCCCGGTTAAAGGAACAATTTGAAACTGTAAACCGGGAAATTGCCGATGGCATGTTTTCTTCCGATTTCCAGATCGGCGGGCTGGCACTTATAAATACGTACGGCAGATTACGCCTGTATTCCAATGGGAAGATCCGGCTTGATCTGAGCAATGCTCCGGGCGGAGGATCCAGAGTGGTAATTTCATTTGATGGGGAGTGATAACTATGGCAAGATTGCTTATTGTGGAAGACGAGCCGGCAATTCAGAACGGGATTAAGGCTATGATTCCGGACTTGAATCTTCCGGTGCAGATTGTGGGAGCCTGCTTCAACGGAAAAAGTGCACTGGAAAGCCTGGAGACGCTTCAGCCTGATATTGTGCTTACCGATATAAAAATGCCGGGTATGAACGGTCTGGAACTTATTCAAAAGTCCCGTGAGGTTTTTCCTTCCATAGAATATATTATTCTCAGCGGATACAGTGATTTTGAATATGTAAGGACAGCCATGCAGTACGGTGTCAATGATTATATATTGAAGCCTTTTACCGATCAGGAATTCCGGGAGGTAATGAAAAAGGTATGCGAAAAGGTTGAAAACAAGAAAATGTACAATTACAGGCGGTATATACAGGATATGTTGTTTGGTAATTATCCTGAGAAAGATAAAAGGATGGAAGTATTTCCCGAATACCGTCAGCATTATCTGGCACTTCTGTGCCTGGGAGCCTTTTCGGTACGTTCCGTAGATTTTATAACACCTGACTACACAGTATGGAATTGGTCGGAAATAGAGAAGAGGATTAATAATAAAATGGGAAAGAGCGGACAGTGCTGTGTTCTTGATGCCAAGGTGGCCAACGAGAAGATCGTTTTTCTTTCTGTCACGGATGAGAGCGTAATGCATGTAAAAAGGTTTGTCAATGAGACAAGCGATTATGCAAAGCAGCTGGACATGCCGCTGACAATTGCACTGAGCAGACCTTTTGAAAATCTGGAGCAGCTTAACAAAATCCATTATGAAGCCAGGATAAATTTGAGCAACCGCATTGTGCCGGGTAAAAGCAGTGTGATTATACCAGAGGATACTGCACCAATCGAAAATTATGTTGCTATCAAAAGCCAGCAGCGCAAAGATATCCAGGAATTGCTCAGCAATGAGAACCTTGCCGGGGTGATAGATCATTTTTTACTGCTGGCCGAGGAATGGCAGAAAGCAAAGCTGCCGCAGGTAATCTGTGAATTCAGTGCCAAATACCTGGTTTCTGAAATATATAACCGGTACGATTGCCTTCAGAAGTTGTATCTGCTGGAGGCTTTGCTTGCAAAGGTGGAACGGGCTGTATGTACATCAACCGGCTTCAGTGATTTCAAGGAAGGCATAGTACGCATTATGCGGGATATTGAGGAGGACATCGGAAGATCAAAGATAAATCTTAATGTGCATGAGGTGGTAGAACGGATTTACCGGTATATATGCGAGCACTACACCGAGGCTGTTTCTCTTGAGCAGCTGTCAAGAAAATTCGGATATCATGTAAGTTATATTTCAAATACCTTTACGGGAATCAAGGGCATCTCCCCCATGAAACTGATAACAAATCTCCGGATTGCAAAGGCAAAGGAAATGCTTGCGGATTCCAAATGGCCGTTAAAAGAAATTGCCGCAATGACTGGCTACAATGATGTGAATTATTTCAGCAGGATATTTAAGGATGTGGTGGGGGTAAGCCCGAAGCAGTACAGGAAAAGTATACGACAGGGGGAGGTTGATAAAATATGAGTATTTTTTTTGGAGTGGATTATTATCCCGAACATTGGCCCAGGGAGCGTTGGGAAACAGATGCCTCTATGATGCAGGAAATGGGACTGCAGGTTGTCAGGCTGGGGGAATTCTCCTGGGCCAGGTTTGAGCCCGGAATGGGAGAGTTTCATTTTGAGTGGCTGGATGAAGCAATTGAGATTCTCGGGAAAAACGGGATACGTACTGTGCTTGGTACACCAACGGCGGCACCGCCTGCCTGGATAATCGAACGGAATCCTGAAATACTTCCGTTGGATTCCGACGGCCTTGTAAAAGGTTTCGGAGGAAGACACCATGACTGCCAGAGCAGTTCGGTGTACAGGGAGCATATCCGCCGCCTGGTAACGGCAATGGCCGGGCACTATAGGGACAATCCGGATGTAATTGGCTGGCAGATTGACAATGAGCTGGGAAACAGCCATGAGAACCTGTGCATGTGCGATTCCTGCAAGGCACATTTTCAGCAGTGGCTGAAAAGGAAATATAAAAATGTTGAAATACTGAACAGGGAATGGGGAACCTGTTTCTGGAGCCAGGACTATGACAAATTCGAGCAGGTACCGGTTCCAAGAAAGACGCCCACAGCCCATAATCCTTCTCTTTTACTGGACTGGAAGCGCTTTTGCTCGGATTTGATAGTGGATTTCCAACAGTTCCAGGTAGATATTATCAGGGAAATATGTCCACACCATTTTATAACCCATAACATGATGGGCTTATATGATAAAACCGATTATTTCGAACTGGGCCGGAATCTTGACTTTGCCTCAAACGACCAGTATCCTACAGGATATTATTTTGAAAGCGGAGAAGGACAGCCGGATTTTGAGATTTCGGCATGCCTTGACTTTATCAGGGGAGTAAAAAAGAAGAATTTCTGGATGATGGAACTGGAAGCAGGCCCCACCGGCGGTGCCATTATAGGCAGAACGCCGCGGCCCGGTCAGCTGAGGCTGTGGACCATGCACTGTGTGGCACACGGCGCTGATACCATTGTGTATTTCCGGTGGAGAACCTGCACGGTAGGAACGGAGCAGTACTGGCATGGGATTTTGCCCCACAGCGGTATTCCGGGCAGACGGTATGAGGAATTAAAAAAGACCATTGCAGAAATGGCTCCGGTCATGGAGGATATCCATGGAGTGGTAACAAAAGCCCGGGTGGCCGTTCTCTTTTCCTATGATCAGGACTGGGCTTTTCAGATACAGCCTCATCATCCCGAACTCAACTATGTTGACCAGGTAAAGAAATATTATGACGGGTTCTACAAACGCAATGTTCCCATAGATTTTATAAGCGAAAAGGATGATTTTTCAGCTTACAGTTTGGTAATTGCACCCCTGCAGATTCTCATGACACCTGAGCTGGAGGCAAAATTTGAAAATTATGTGTCCAATGGCGGAAATCTGGTGCTTACAATGCGGACAGGCGTAAAAAATATCAACAGTGTATGTGAGATGGACAGGGAACTGCCTGGGGAATTGGGCAGGCTTACCGGCCTTGTGATAAAGGATTATGACTGCCTTCTGGATATGGAGGTTGAAGTTGAATGGAAAAATGGCGGAGAGAGGGGAAAAGCCCGGAAATGGTGTGATATTGTTACACTGAAGGGTGCAAAGGTGCTTGCAGAGTATAAGGGAGAATTCTACAGGGATACTCCTGCAATTACCGGGAACGATTTTGGCAAAGGCAAAGCTTTCTATATTGCCACAGAGCCGGATGAACCTCTGATGAACATACTGACGGATTATCTGATATCCGGACTGTCCCTTCCAAGCTGGGGCGCTTCACCGGACGGGGTAGAGCTTGCTGTAAGGAACGGCAGAAAAAACGACTATATGTTTGCCATAAATCATACAAATAAGGCCCAAAGCCTTGATATCGATCAGGCCTGGAGGCCGGTATCCTCCGGTTATGGCGGCATGATAGGAGAATATGGGGTAGAAATTTTTACACGGACAGCAAGGGGGAAAAAGGATGGACAGTAAACTGCAGCAGGTTTTAAAGAACCGTCAGGATAATTATATATTTCCGTTTTTCTGGCAGCACGGAGAAGCTCCGGAGGTTCTTCTGGAGGAAATGAAGCGTATCCGTGAAAGCAATGTTTCTGCTGTATGTGTGGAATCAAGGCCTCATCCGGATTTTGCCGGAGAACACTGGTGGCGTGATATGGACCTTATTATGCAGGAGGCGCGCACGAATAATATGCAGGTATGGCTTCTGGATGACGACAGTTTTCCAACCGGTCACGCCAATGGTGCATTTTCAGGTGCCCATAAGGATTTAGCCAATCTTTTTTTGACCGAATGGCATGCCGATGTGAACGGTCCTCTGAAAAAGAGCGCCATGCCGGTGGATTCCGTGCTTGGAGAGGGAGATGAACTTATAGCTGTAACGGCTTATCCCAGGACCGATGCGGAAACAGGGGATATTGATCTCGAACAGGGAGTTGATTTGACGGCTCAGGTGCGCAGCGGCTGGCTTCGCTGGGATGTACCACGGGGCTTATGGAGAGTGTTCATAATATATACCACCCACCACGGTGACGGCAAGCTGGATTATTTTAACATCCTGGATTCTCAATCCGTCGGCGTGCTGATTGATCAGGTATACAGGCCTCATTACGAAAGGTATCGTGAGGATTTCGGCAAAACCTTTATGGGTTTTTTTTCCGACGAGCAGGAATTTGGCAATTTGCCGGGCTACGATTTTCAGGCCCGGCTGGGAAAGGGTATGAAATTTATCCCCTGGAGCGGAGAACTTGGAGCGAGATTGGAGCATCGCTGGAAGGACAGTTTCTCTATCTGCCTTGCAGCACTGTGGTTTTATGCAGGACAGGCTGCAGAAAAAATCCGCTATGCCTATATGGATGAAGTGACACGCCAGCTGGAGAGCGCGTTCTCAAAACAAATTTACCGGTGGTGCAGCCAGCGCGGGGTTTCACATATCGGACACATTATAGAGGACGATAATTCCCACGGAAGGCTGGGCTGCAGCACTGGCCATTATTTTAGAAGTATTTCGGGAATGGGTATGGCAGGGATCGATGTAGTACTGCTGCAGATCATGCCCGGACTCACCCAGACTGTCCATCAATGGGTAGCATCCGACAGGGACGGGGAATTTTTCCATTTCGGGCTGGCAAAGATGGGAAGTTCCCTGGCCCACATTGATGCAAAAAAAGAAGGAAGGGCAATGTGTGAGATTTTTGGGGCCTACGGCTGGCAGGAAGGCATTTCTCTTATGAAATGGCTGGCTGATCATATGTTGAGCCGGGGTATCAACCACTTTGTTCCCCACGCTTTTTCTCCGAAGGCTTTTCCGGATCCCGACTGTCCGCCGCATTTTTATGCCGGAGGGAATCATCCCCAATACAGGTATTTTGGGGAGCTGATGGCTTATATGAACCGTATGAGTCATTTGTTTTCCGGAGGACGCTATCTGGCGGAGGTTGCGGTGCTGTACCATGCCGACGCCGAATGGGCGGGAGCTGCCATGTTGTTTCAGAAGCCGCTCAGAGCATTGATGGAGTGTCAGATGGAATGTGATGTTGTTCCAAATGATTTATTTGCAGACCCTGAAAAATATGGTATGAAATTTGATACACTGCTTCACGCAGGTACACAGGACTACCGGGCATTGGTAATTCCGTATTGCGAATATATTCCGCAGGCAGTGGCTCGTTTTGCGGGTGAGGCTGTACAAAAAGGGTATCCGGTATTTTTACTGGATGCTGTACCCAGGGCTGTTTGCGAGGATATACCGGATGAGGCTGAAGTGTTGAAGAAGCTGGCCGCCGTACCGGTGGCTACACTTGAAACGCTTGCGGGAATGGTACAGCGGGCTATGGAGCCTGCAATAAGGACGGACGGAATTTTCCCTGGTCTGCGAACCTACTCCTACCGGAATGACAGCGGGATTTGCATATACTGCTTTAATGAGGATACCGTACACGTTGTAAATACGGTTGTAACGGCGGCATTTCAGGAATGCATGGGGAAGGTCTTGAGATTGGACGGGTGGAAAAACAAGCTTTACAGCCTGTGTTCTGAGAATTCTGAAGGTAAAACATCTTTCCGGCTGCAACTGGCACCGGGGGAAGCTTCCGTTATCATTTTAACGGATGAAGCTCCGGATGCACCGTCCTTTACACCCGTAGACGGCTATGAAAAACTGCAGGGTACATGGAGGGTCTCTTGTGCAGATGTGCACGAATATCCTGATTTCAAGTGGCTGCGCGACATCGGGGAAGAGGAAGCTTTTCCGGATTTAACCGATTGGGCGGCCGAAGGTAAGTTCAACGGTATGGTGCGCTATGAAACCATTATTTTTGAGAAGGAAGGGCCACGCCAGGTTGCTCTTTCGCTTGGCGGCCAGCCGGATGCCGTGGAGGCTTTTGTAAACGGAAAGTCCTGCGGCAGGCGCATTGGTACCCCCTATGATTTCGAGCTGGTGCTGGAGCAGGGAGAGAATATTATTACACTTGAACTTTCGACTACACCGGTATGGCGGGCAGGAGATGCATGGTCGGCTCTTGCAGTGCTGCCTCCCTTCGGGCTGCAGGAACGTCCGCTGCTGAGGGTATAAGCCCGGCTTTAAACTTGACTTCACCTTATTGTGCGACCTATGCATATGTACAAACGATGAAATGGAGAATATATATGAGCTTGAATCTTAATTCCAAACTGTGGTATCAAAGGCCTGCCCGGGCTTTTAAAGAGGCTCTTCCCCTGGGAAACGGGCACATGGGAGCCATGGTCTACGGCTCCTGTCCCGGGGAGCGTATCAGTCTTAATTCGGATACACTATGGTCTGG
Organism: Bacillota bacterium; assembly: GCA_023392075.1. Lineage (GTDB taxonomy): Bacteria > Bacillota > Clostridia > Acetivibrionales > DSM-1351 > Ruminiclostridium. The sequence continues at coordinate 33,998 of JAEVZU010000067.1, forward strand.
AGTGCCCGGAGTAAAAGAGGTCCCCGTATCAGCCGGACAATTGTCACATGTACGCCGGCTGATTTTCAGCGGTAAGTACCATGAAGCGGAGAAGCTGATGGAGCAGGATATGCTGGGCTGCTGGAATGAATCCTATATGCCTTTGGGTACGCTGAACATCCGTTATAATGATGTGGCGGAATTCACCGAATACCGCAGAGAGCTTGACCTGGAAACAGCCATAGCGGCCACTGCTTTTGAGGCCGACGGAATTTTAATAAACAGTGAGGTTTTTATATCTTATCCTGCAAATATCATGGCTGTCAGAATCGTCAGTGAATCAGCTCAAAAGCTCAATATGGCGGTGCAACTGGAGAGCAGGCTGCAGTGCAAAGTGGATGAGAAGGGTGAAGACGGCCTGGTGCTGTTTGGAAATGCTCCGTCCCATGTGGAACCCAATTATGCCGGCACCCCGAATCCTGTTGTATATGATCCGGAAAACCCCGGGATGAGATTTCATATTCATCTGAAAGCTCAAGTGAACGATGGAAAAGTAAGTACAAAAGCAGGAAAAATAACTATAGAGAATGCAAGCGAAGTTTTGCTGCTGCTGAGTACGGCCAATGGGTACAGGGGTTATGACAGCCCTATGGAAGTGAAAGACGAAGTTATAGAGTCCTGCTGCAGAAAGCATATAACGGATGCCGGGAAAAAAGGCTACCTCTCTCTTAAGGAAGAGCATATTGCCGACCATCACGGTTTATACGGGCGTGTTGGTTTACAGCTGGGGGATGGGGAAAGAGACCTGTTCCCCACCGACGAGAGAATCCGGCGTTTTAAACAGGGAGAGAGGGACAACGGCTTGTTCAGTCTGCTCTTCAATTATGGCAGGTATCTTCTGATAGCAAGTTCACGGGAAGGCTCCCAGCCCGCCAATCTCCAGGGAATCTGGAATGAGGATATGAGGCCGGCCTGGAGCAGCAACTGGACAACAAATATCAATGTGGAAATGAATTACTGGCCGGCAGGTGTGTGTAATCTGAGCGACTGTGAAGCGCCGCTCATTGATATGGTCAGGGAACTGAAGGACAGTGGAGTAAAAACGGCCAGGCTGACTAATCACTGCAGCGGTTTTGCGGTGAATCACAATGTGGATATCTGGAGGCAGACAGCTCCTGTTTCCGGTCTGGCGAAATATGCCTACTGGCCTATGGCGGGAGTATGGTTGTGTTCTAATTTGTACGAACATTATTGTTTTACACAGGACAGAGAGTACCTCATTAAAACATGCTATCCGGTAATGAAAAGTGCTGCACGGTTTTGTCTGGACTGGCTGGTTGAAGGTGAGGACAGAAAGCTGCATACCTGTCCGTCCACTTCCCCGGAAAACAGCTTTTTTGATTCCGAGGGCCGCCCATGCAGCGTCAGCTATTCCTCTACCATGGATATGGCGTTGATCAGGGCGCTGTTCGGCAATATTATAGAAGCAAATGAGTGTTTTCACATGGATGACGGTTTTGCAGAAGTTTTGGCACAGAAGCTGCCGCTGCTGCCCGGATTCAAAATCGGCAGGTATGGTCAGCTTCAGGAGTGGGTCGAGGATTTCAGGGAAGTGGATGCCGGGCACAGGCATTTTGCGCCGGTTGTTGCCTTCCATCCCTTTTCTCTGATCAACCAGAATGCTACACCCGGGCTGGTACAGGCAGTGCACAGGCTGATAGACAGGCGGCTGGAAAACAGCAGCGGCCACATTGGCTGGAATTGTGCATGGCTTATCGGAATTTTTGCAAGGCTGAGGGAGAGCGGGAAGGCATACGACTATTGCAGGCAGTTCATTACTCACGCCATGTATGACAATCTCTTCGGGCTTCATCCCCCGCTGGGAGAAACTGAAGGTGAACTGGAGGTCTTCCAGATTGACGGCAATCTGGGAGCGGCCGCCGGCATTGCGGAAATTCTGCTGCAAAGCCATCTCGATGAGATTCTGCTTCTTCCTGCTCTGCCGGAAGAATGGGAGAATGGTTCGGTTGCCGGACTGAAGGCAAGGGGCGGCTTTGAAGTAAATATGGACTGGAACTCCGGAAAGCTGGTACTGGCAAAGCTTAAACCTGTAAAAACCGGCAGGGTAACGGTAAAGTACGGGGAGGCTTCCGTTGAATTTAGTGCAGAAGCCGGAATATGGCATGAGATAACACCGCATGGTGGTGAATTAATATTCCGGATTTAGGATAACCAAATCTCCAGCTTTTTTCCAGGCTCCGTGCAGACAGTACGGAGCTTTCAGCATATAGTTTGGCCCGGCACCTGTACAGACAACCGTTCGGCAATATGGCAAAGACTATATGTTCGACGCAGGAATGATAATATTCCTCCAGTTGTATATGTTAAATATTCCCAGTGCCATTTGGATTCCATTCTTCATATTCAAACCAGTCAAATTCCGCATAATTTCCCGTATCAGAGCCATTTCCGCTGGCAAACATTCCTATATAGGCTCCAATGAATCCGCCGGATACTTCAGAACCAAGAAAGCTCCCATCTACCTTTTCCGCTATAATATATTCTTTTCCGGAATTATCGAGGGCATAAAAGCTGTTATACTGATTTTCTGCCTTCAAAAGGAAAATTACTACTTCAGAATCCCATTCTAACTGATTGCAGATTTCCTGATGGTATTCTGCCTCGTCGGTATAGTTATGGCAAAGATATGTATCAAGCTGGACATATCCTTTTATTACACGAAGCATTCTTTTACCATTTTGCATTACCATCTCAACCCTGATAGAATGATACAGATTCTGCAATATAATCAAACCTGCACTTTCTTTTTGGGAAACAGGTTTAAATAACATAAATGCTTTTACCGTATAACTCATATGCTGCTGGCGTCTTCCAACAAAGCTGAGGGCTTCCACTGATGCAAAAGTCCTCCGGACATTGGTTCCGTCTTCAGGGCATATTGCTTTATCAATAGTCCGCAATTTCAGCTTACTATCCTCAAGTTTATAAACATTGTTAATAGGAGTGCCTAAGAAGTTCCATTGGTAAGCCAGGACATCCTTATCAAAATCATCTCTTGCAGGAACCGGAGTTACTGGCATATGAGGTAACTCCGGTGCAGGGTAGGTCCATTCCAACCTTCCGGTACATGGACTTACAACAGGCCATTCATTTTCCCAGATTACAGGTGCAATAAAGCTTTCTCTTCCCATATTTTTGTGATAGCCGCCGTAAATACGGGAGCCAAGCATTACCATATACCAGTTTCCGTCTTTCAATTCCACGAGGTCTGCATGTCCGACATTGCAAATAGGATAATACATCCCAAGCTGTCTGTGGGTAAGTATCGGATTGCCCGGACATCCTTCATACAACCCAAAAATATTCTTACTCCTTGCTATGGTAACCGCATGGTAGAATTCCGTTCCACCCTCCGCAATCATCAAATAGTACCAGCCATTTTTTTTATATAGATGAGGGGCTTCAGGCGAAGCACAGTTTTCAAGCGCGCCACCCCAGATATGCTTCTTTTCTCCCACAAGTTTAAATTCCTTTAAATCAATTTCACTTATCCAGATCATCGCCTTTTCCAAGCTGTAGCGGGATGTACCTGTATAATAAGCCTTTCCGTCATCACCCCAGAATAGTGAAGGATCTATTCCCTCTGCGTTTTCCACCCAATGGGGATCTGACCAGGGTCCTGCAGGATTTTGTGCAGTTACGATAAAGTTGCCGCCATGGCTGACATTTGTTGTAATCATATAAAATGTTCCATTATGGTAGCGCACGGTAGGTGCATATATACCTCCTGAAATACATCCGGGATTCAGGGATAATTGTGATATCCTGTCCAGAACGTGCCCTATTTGTTCCCAATGCACCAAATCCGTACTGTGAAAAATAGGTACACCCGGAAAAAAAGAAAATGTAGATGTTACCAAATAAAAATCATCTTCAACGCGGCAAATTGACGGATCAGGATAAAATCCCGTCAAAATTGGGTTTTTAATCATAAAGAGTCTCCTTGTTAGCATAATTATTTCATAAACACAGATACTTTTAACACTTTAATAATACGAGCAAAATGTTATAAAGACCTTGACTTTTTTGTCAAATAATAGCATTATAATGACATGACCTGATTATCTGCACGCAGACAGGAGGTTATATTTATGATTAGTATGCGGCTGGAATATTTCACCAAGGATACTGACTTTCCTTTTTTTATTCAGCTTGGTGAACATCCGGATGATTTATTTATTCACTCTCATTTTGATTTTTCGGAACTTGTGGTCGTATTAAACGGTACGGCAACACATATTGTAAACTCAGACCAATATATTATAAAAAAAGGTGATGTGTTCGTCTTTAATCAAAATACCTCACATGGCTTTAGTCATACTCACGACCTGAAGATATGCAATATTATGTATAAGCCGAAACACCTATACCAGATTGGTTATGATCTGAAGTCATCACCAGGGTATCAGGCTCTTTTTGTAATTGAACCTTTTTACAGAAAAGAGAATACGTTTAAAAGTATGTTGCAGCTTACAATGCCTGGCTTTGAATATGTCATGAATTTGATAACGGCAATGCTTAAGGAATACGAAGGCAAGCATCAAGGTTACCAGACAATGATATACTCCGATTTTTTAGAGCTTGTTGTCTATTTGTCAAGGGAATATGCCATATACAGCAAGGAACGGTCGGAAAAGCTCTTTCATATAGCAAGAACAATATCTTATATTGAGGAACACTATCTGGAAAATATTAAACTTAAAGAACTCGCTGATATGTCTTGCATTTCTATCAGGCAGTTTCTCAGAGTTTTTAAGGAAAATTACAGGATGACACCCATGAATTACATTATACGGCTCAGGCTGCAACATGCATGCTCACTGTTGAAGAACAGTACATACAGTATCTCTGAGATTGCATATGAAAGCGGGTTTTCTGACAGCAACTATTTTACAAGGCAATTTAGAAAAATGTTAGGTATCACTCCTAAGGAATTTAAAAAAACATTGTCGGGTTGAGAAGATGAGGAAAGTACATATTTTGAAATGGCTTAATAATTTGAATATCAGGAAAAAGCTTATGTTTTCCTATATCCTTGTAGTATTACTGCCTGTCCTTCTCATTGGATCTGTATTAACCTTCAGCATGCAAAAGATGGTTACGGAGAGAGCGCTGTATGAAGCATGCAATAGTGTGGACAGAGTGTATGCAAGACTTAATGAGCCTTTGAAACTGGCAAAGGACATGTTTGCACAATTTAATATGGATACCGGTCTTGAAAATCTCGTACTGAAACAATACAGTAATGTTAATGAAGTAGTATATGCCTATTCAAATTATTCCGGTATAACTAATGCTGTTGGCAGTCATCTCATAGAAATCCAGGATATAAAACTGTACACATATAATCAAACAATGCTTAACAGCGGGCAGTTTATTATAGTTGATGATGAACTCTACAGAATGGCCTGGTTTGAACATGCAAGATCCTTAAAAGGAGGGTTTTATTGGCAAATGGTCTACAATCCTGTACGGGGTTCCAGCCTTTTATCGCTGACGGCTCAGCTAAAAGGTCCAATTCAATTAAAGCCTCTGGGCATTATTGTTGTAAGTATAAATCAAAGCTGCATAACATCCATAATAAAAGATGAACCCAATGATACCATAATTTTAGATGATACCGGAATGGTACTTGCCGCCAAAAACACCCAATTAGTGGGTAAAAAGCTTGACGCTGGGAAATATAAAACTTTTTTAAGCTTGCCTTCCGGTATTCATGATATCAATTATGAAAATAAAACATCAAAGGCAATAGTTAAAGCTTTTTTACCCAGTATATGCAACAAAGAATTCAGGATAATTTCACTGGTGCCTGTAAGTGCTATAACGGATAAAGTGAATAATACGTTCAGGCTTGGATTTTTTATGATGATGATAAGCCTGATACTGGCAGCAGCCCTATTCTCTTTTTTTTCCAGCATTATCAGTAAACGTGTAAAGAGTATGAGCAGCGATATGCATACCATAGCTCTCGGCAACTTTGACCTCTCACCATCAATTGTAGGTGAGGATGAAATTGGCCAGCTATCCAGGGATCTTGGAGTCATGGTAAAGAGTATAAAGGATTTAGTTCATGAAGTATACGAGGTGAATCTGCAAAAGAATCAATTGGCTGTACGGCAGAGAGAAATCAAGCTGAAGATGCTTGCAACTCAGATTAATCCTCATTTTCTTTTTAATGCACTGGAAGCTATTCGCATGAGAGCATATTGTAATAATGACAATGAAGTTGCAGAGGTAATAATGCTTTTGGGAAAAATAATGAGAAGAAATTTGGAAATAGAGAATGAGTTGGTGGTGCTTAAGGATGAAATTGACCTGGTAAAGAGTTATTTGGAGATTCAAAAGTTCAGATTTACAAACAGGTTTAACTATAAATTGAATTATGATAATGATTTGGAGAATTATAAGTTGCTGCCGCTTATAATACAACCCATTATAGAAAATGCTGTTGTCCACGGGCTAAAATTCGTTGAAGAAGGCGGTATAATTTCGTTTTCAGCGGAAAAGGGTGACGGGATAATTAAAATTATGGTTGAGGACAATGGCTGTGGAATGGACGAGGAACGCCTCAAGTATGTCATTAACAGTCTGAATGAAGTTGAGGAGTCTATTGGCAAGCATATTGGGCTTAGAAATGTATACCAGCGCATAAGACTCTATTATGGTGAAAAATATGGGATGACTATCAGCAGCGTATTTGGAAAGGGTACCAGAGTTGAGATTACTTTACCGGGAGATGGGTGAATTTATGCTTAACGTTTTAATTATTGATGATGAGGATTACATAAGAGAGGGATTAATAAGAATCATAGATTGGAACAAATATGGATTTTCCATTTGCGGAGAAGCCGGTAATGGCCTTAGGGGATTGTCTCAAATACGGGAATTGAACCCTGATCTTGTTATTGTGGATATAAAAATGCCTAAGATGGATGGATTAGAGATGCTCAAGGAATTGCGTAAAGATGATGTTTCATGCGAATTCATAGTCTTATCTGCTCATTCGGATTTCAAATATGCGCAGGAAGCTATAGAACTTGAGATTGATTCGTATATATTAAAACCCGTCGAACCATCTGTACTTATTGAGAAGATTTCCAAGGTACATGACAAGATAATAAATAAAAGGCAGGCCAAGCAGAATATAGATGTAAGTATAAATTTTTCAAGGGATAGAATACTTCAGGATATTATACTTGGCCAGATAGATAATAAAATATTGGATAAGTACTGCTCAATTTATGGATTTGATTTTCCATGGTGTGGTTATCGGGTTGCTCTTATAGAAGTAGAAGGCAGGCATACTGAAACAGTAACCATGAAAACGATTATCAAGAGGCAAATTGAAATCATTATTTCAGAGAGCGAGCTCGGGTATGTATTTGATATTGAAAGATATATAGGAATCCTCCTTAACGATGTGAAACTGACAAGTGATTTAAGGACCCTGTATGAACTGCCTGTAAAAATCAATAGTCTGTACAAAACTGATTTTACAGTTTTATTGGGGAGTGTTGCTAAAAAACTTACAGATATTTCGTCTTCTTATGAGAATGCTTGTAGATTATCAAACCGCAAATTTATCCTGGGTTATAAACGGGTTATCAGTGATGTTACTGAAGATATAAATGGTGCGTATAAATATGGAATCACTTCTCCAAGGTTTGATTTGGAATATATGGTTGAAAGTCTGTGTAATGCCATAGACGCTGAAAACCTGGGGCAGATAAATAATATTCTGGAGAGCCTGTTTCAGGAATTCCTGCATGGAAAGTACAATGAGGATATCATAAAAATTAATTATTCAAATATTTATTCTGCGATTTTAAACAAGCTTGTTTCAGTTAACCCGGGTATGAAGAATAAGCTTGGCATAAGTCAGGAAATTCTTACTGAAATATGTAACAGGGCCAGTTTGCAAGAGTTACACGGTTATATGAAATATGTCTTTACAGTAATTTCGCAGGAACTAAAGGAGGAACGGCCCGATGATACAATCACAAAAATTCTTGAATATATAGGGCGGAATTATAATCAGGATCTGAAACTTGAGACAATTGCCTCTTTATTCAATTACAACAGGGATTATCTAGGGAAGAGGATAAAAGATAAAACCGGAAAGCATTTTAATGCATACCTTGATTCTATTCGGTTTGAGATAGCAAAAAATCTCCTTGCAAAGGGGGATAAAGTATACCGGGTTGCAGAAAAAACGGGATTTAAGGATATTAATTATTTTTATAAAAAATTTAAGAGTTATGCGGGGGTTGCTCCAAGCGACTATAAATTCAAGGTACTTGATGATAGTGGGAAAGCCCTTATGTAATACAGTTTGTAATATATTGGTGTAAATGTTAATCCGGGTTGGTTAACATTTACACTTATTTTATTATGAGGAGTTTATTTTTTAGTATAGTCAACAGGATTTGTCTAAGCTGATAAAAAGAATTAAAAAAAAGTAATATCGGATTTTTACTGTATAAAGTCCATGGATTTTTCTAGTATTTTTTGGTAAAGACACATGCTATTATTCTCATGTACTCACTTTCAAGCTGTTATGGGGGGAATTATATGATGCAGGTAACTGATCCTGGTACGGAGAAAGTTTGGAACAGTAAATGGGGAAAAGTGCTTTTTAAGCAAAGATATCTGATGTTAATGTCATTTCCGTTTGTCATATGGCTGATTATTTTCAGATATATACCATTATGGGGTTGGACAATGGCTTTTCAGGAATACAAACCCGGAATACCTTTTATGAGCCAGAATTGGGTTGGATTTAAATATTTTATAATGATGTTTAAAGACCCGGATTTTTATCTGGTTATGCGTAATACACTGGCAATGAGCTTTATGGGGCTGATCGCAGGATTTACTCTGCCTGTTTTACTGGCAATACTGCTGAATGAAATCCTGAACAATACATTCAGAAGGACAATACAAACAATATCATATTTGCCCCATTTTGTTTCATGGGTTGTTGTTGCCGGTCTTTTTAAGGAAATAGTGTCCTTGGATGGTGTGTTAAACCAAGTGTTGGCCGGTCTTGGAATTTTACACGAGCCTGTACAGTATTTAGCCAGGCCCGAACTTTTCTGGATTATTGTGACAATCGCTGATATATGGAAGGAATTGGGCTGGAATTCCATTATCTTTTTTGCGGCTATAGCAGGAATTTCACAGGAACTGTATGAAGCGGCTACAGTTGATGGTGCCGGGCGTTTTAAAAAGATGCTTTATGTTACCTTGCCTGGCATCATGCCTACTCTTGTTGTTATATTGATCATGAGTATAGGGAATATCATCAATATTGGTTTTGAAAGGCAGTATCTTTTAGGAAATGATTTGGTGCGGGACTTTTCTGATGTTCTGGATCTTTATATTCTGAAAGCGGGTGTGAATTCAGGAAGGTTTGCATTTGGTACTGCAATTGGCATATTCAAGTCTGTGATAAGTGTCGCTCTTGTTTTTGGAGCAAACAGGCTGAGTAGAAAAACACTGGGTTATAAGATTATTTAAATGGGGTGAAAACTGTGATGAGAGTTACTAAAAAATCAACTGATTTATTTAATGTATTCAATTATATGCTTATGCTTATTATGGGGATTATAACCCTGTATCCTTTTTTAAACGTCCTGGCTGTATCACTGAACGATTCCATAGATACCGTAAGAGGAGGTATTACAATATTTCCTCGTGCTTTCACTCTTGACAGCTATAAGGAGATACTTGGCTATGATGGGCTGATTAAAGGTTTTGAAATTTCGGTATTACGTACTGTAACCGGCACAGCCATCGGACTGCTCTGTACCTCCATGCTGGCGTATACGCTGAGCAGAGAAGATTATTTCGCCAGAAAGTTTATCGGAGGCATTTTTATAGTCACCATGTATATTGGCGGAGGCTTGATTCCTGACTACATGTTAATAAGGCATCTTGGACTATTTGGTAATTTTATGGTTTATATTTTACCAGGTCTGATAGGTGTGTTTAATGTTATTGTAATTCGTTCCTTTATTGATGGTCTCCCGTATGAACTTCAGGAATCTGCAAAATTGGATGGTGCAAATGATTTAATTATTTTCTTCAGAATTGTTATGCCGCTTTGTACACCGGTGTTATCTGTGATGGCATTGTTCATTGCAGTGGGACATTGGAATTCCTGGTTCGACACTTACTTATACTGTAATGGCAAGGAGAATCTTACGACGCTTCAGTTTGAGTTGCAGAAGATACTCCAGCAGACACAGATATTATCAGGTGACGGGCAAAACCCTTTCAGACAATTGGATCCCAATAAGCATATAACAGTAAGTCCAAAATCCATACAAATGGCTATGACGATTGTGGCAACAATACCCATTCTTTTAGTGTATCCGTTTGTACAAAATTATTTTGTTAAAGGAATGACGGTCGGGGCGGTAAAAAGTTAAAGGTGATAATAGTGGGAACACATTATTAAAGGCATAATTAATAAAATGTGAGGAGGACAAATATGAAAAGAGTTATAAGTTCCTTACTGGCAGCAGTCCTGATAATAACATGGATTTCAGGCTGCGGGTCGGGGGGCAGACAACCGGGCGATTCCACAGCAGGAACAGGTTCAACAGGTTTGGCACCTGATGCTGTGCCTGACGATCCAATTGAGTTTTCGGTATATCTTGGATCAGGTTACACAGATAACTGGGATACTCCGGTAGCAGGGAAAATCACAGAGCTTACAGGAGTTTCCCTTAAAATTGAAAATTCTGTGGGTGATGCAAAACAGAGAATATCCCTCATGGCGGCCAGCGGAGAACTGCCTGATCTCATATTTGCAAGTACAAATCTCAATCTTTTGCTGGATATAGACGGAGTAGAAAAGCTGGATGACCTTATTGACCAACATGGTTCTAATATTAAAGAAGTATATGGGGATCAAATAAAGAGACTCAAATGGAGCAAGGAAAAACCTTATATTTACTGTCTGGGAGATGGCGGAGTCGGAGATGAGTTGCCGGAACCTACCAGTGGTTTTAATCTGCAGCATGCTGTTGTAAAAGAATTGGGCTATCCAGTAATTAAAACACTAGCAGATTTTGAAAATGCCATAAAGACTTATTATGCTAAGCATCCAACTTTTAAAGGAAAAGATGGAAAGGAGCAGCCTACCATACCCCTTCTTCTTAACGGGTTTGATTGGGGATACTTTATTTCAATAGCAAATCCAGCCAATTTAGCCACAGGATATACAGATGATGAATGGGCTATAGATCCGGATACACTTGAAGCAAAACGGCATGTTATAACGGATTCCAATAAAGAATATTTCAAATGGTTGAATGGAATGTGGAACCAAGGCCTTATTGACAAAGAGAGCTTCACCGAGCAGGTTGACCAGTATAAGGCAAAGCTTTCATCGGGCAGGGTTTTGGCAATAATAGACGCTTCATGGAATTATGAGAATGATGTCCATAAGGCACTGCGTGCTGCCGGACTTGATGACAGAATGTACGGAAGATATCCATGTACTTTGAATGAAAATATTAAATATCCTGAGTACTATGATAAAGGTTATATTGGATTCGGCTCGGGAATGTCCATTACTTCAAAGTGCAAGGATAAGGTAAGAGCCATGAAGTTTTTGAACTGGATGGCAAGTGATGAAGCAATGGTATTGTGCGGCTGGGGTATTGAGGGTACTCATTGGAAATATGACAATAACGGAAAACGTGTGTTCCTTCCCGATACTCTGAAGCAAAAGAATGAGGATAAAGATTTTGGTAAGAAGACCGGTATCGGTCAATATGTATATCCGTGGCCAAGGTATGGAACTGCATACAGGGATAAGACAGGAAATCCCATATCATCAAACACACAGGAAAATGTTTTAAGCAACTACACTCAGTCAGAAAAAGATGTGCTTGCTGCCTATGGCGTAAAAATGTGGAAGGATTTATACCCTCAGAAAAATGAGTTCAAGCAGGCACCTTATGGAGCTGCCTTTAAAATTGAGGGCAGTATGAGCGGTGATTTTACTGCAATATCCAATAAGGTGACAGATACCAGCAAGAAGTACTGCCCGAGGTTGATACTGGCAAAGCCCGGTGAGTTTGATAAGATATGGATGGACTTTATTAAAGACATGGAAGCTGCCGGTGTCAGGGATTTGGAAAAACAGTTTACACTGGCTGTGAAAGACAGAGTTGAGCTCTGGAAATAAGAATTTGTGGCCTGATAAGGTGAAAGTCGCTCACCACTTTTCCATTACTATTATTATATATGCCGTCAGCGACACCGGCGGAATGGAGATTATTATGGAAAAACCGAACTTTATGAAAATAGTGACTTGCTTATCACTTATAATGCTTTTATTGTTCTCGCAATTTGTACTTAATGTATATGCGGAGTCAGTTACATATAATGAAAAAACAGCTGCCGACACAGTTCTTGATATGGGAATTGGCTGGAATTTAGGAAATACTCTTGAAGCGTGTGGCGATTGGATAAACGGACAGTCTGTAACAGACTATGAAACTGCCTGGGGGAATATAGTTACAACTCAGGCGGTAATTGATGGTATCAAGGCTGCAGGTTTTAAAACTGTTCGTATTCCGGTAGCCTGGTCTAATCTTATGTCAGCTGACTATACAATCAACAGGGAGCCTTTAAAGCGCGTCAAAGAAGTAGTTGATTACTGCTCAAATAATGGTATGTATGCTGTTGTGAATATTCACTGGGACGGAGGATGGTTTGAAAAATTTGCGACAGATTATGACGAAGCTATGAGAAAATACACCTCTATATGGACGCAAATAAGTAATTATTTCAAGGATTATCCCAATAATCTGATCCTTGAATCCCTTAATGAGGAGGGCTGCTGGAACAGTATTTGGAATAGGTACGGCGGTACATCCGGAGAGGCTAAAACACGTGCATATAATATACTTAACAGCATCAATCAGAAATTTGTTGACATTGTCAGAGCATCCGGAGGAAATAATACATCTCGCTGCCTTCTGATTGCCGGATATGCAACAGATATTGATCTTACATGTGATGATTGCTTTAAAATGCCTGCAGATACCATAAATAATAAATTAATAATTTCGGTACATTATTATACTCCGTCTACTTTTACCATTCTTGAGGAGGATGCAGATTGGGGTGAATGTGCAACAACATGGGGAACAGAGGCAGAAATCAATCTGGTTAAAACTGATTTTAATAAAATGAAAAACAGGTTTGCAAGTAACGGAATCCCTGTTATCGTGGGGGAATATGGTACTACTATAAAGAATAAAGACCCAGAAAGTGTAAGACTTTATATTTCAACGGTTTGTAAAACTGCTTATGACCTGGGCTTTTGCCCTATTCTCTGGGACAGCAGTACTCATTATTCACGCAGCGATGCAAAAATCAAGGATCCTCAGCTTGCAGAAATGTTTTTAAAATACAAAGAATCTACTAGAGTCATGCCTGGAGATGTCAACGATGATAAATCAGTTGACGATTTAGATTATATTCAATTGAAAAATTACCTGTTGAATCCGGATAACTCCATAAATGAAAAGAATGCCGACATCAACCAGGATGGAGGTATTGATGCCCTTGACCTTGCACAGTTGAAAAAAAGTATTGCTTAATAAGAATGACTAGTAGTCTGTAAAACGTATATTGTTCCGCGAGGGGGATTTAACCGCCGGCAATGTATGAATTTAGGTATTATAGACTACTAAAGTAAAACAGTGCAAATCGCTGCCCAAATTTAATCAAGCTGCCGGAAAGCTTTCATGCCGGCAGCTTGATTAGCAATATAGAGTAATATCAAAGCAGAGGTTATATTCCTTATTCAAAAAAGTACAAATATCCTTCCGTATTTATCTATTTAATACTTTTAATAATATAAATACAATTAATACATAGATTTTATCTACATTTAATTTTAGGAGGGAAAAATTATATGAAAAAAGTAGTCGCGCTTCTTTTAACCACCGTGATGGCTGTGACTTCATTAGCAGGATGTGGCAGTGAAAATTCAAGCTCAGCATCAACAACCTCAACATCCGCTGCTACAAATTCGGAGTCGGCGGGGAGTAAAAAGAATATAACTCTTACTTTCGGCTCCCATCAATCCGGTTTGCCCACATCTGGTATTGTTCAAAAAATTGCACAGGATTATGAAGCTGAAACAGGGGTTAAAATTGATTTTCAGATTATTCCTGATGCACAGTGGAGAGATTTGCTGAAAGTAAAGTTGGATTCTGGTGAAGCATACGATATTATGAACGTAGATGCTGATCCGCTCAGTATTGTAAGCAGAATAAATCCTGAGGTAAACGCTGTAGATTTGTCTGACCAGGAATGGGTAAAAAGAATAGATCCTTTAGCTTTGGCTGGTGTTTCTGTTAATAATAAGGTTTACGGCATACAGTTCAATGGGATTAGAAAATCAGGTATGTTCTATAACAAGAAAATGTTCAATGATCTCGGATTGAAAGCCCCAACTACTTATGAAGAGTTTAAAAATGTAAGTCGGAAAATAAAAGATTCCGGAGTTATACCTATTTATGAGGCTATTCAGAATGGATGGCATCAGGTGCTTCCAATCGCTGAAACAGGTTCATACTATACTACCAAGTATGACAATTTGTATGAAAAACTTAATAAAAATGAAATGAGAATATCGGATATTAAAGAAATGAAGCTTATTTTGACGCAGATGAAAGAATTTGCTGACTCGGGCTTCTATGGCAAGAACTTTATGAGTCAGTCTGTTGAAGGTGCCAAAGAGGCATTTGCCAAAGGCGAGGTAGCAATGTTCTATAATGATGGAGGCTGGGCATTGCAAACTGAAACTGAATTTCCTGAGACAAAAGGGAATATAGGGTTTTTCTCAGCACCATGGGCTGATAACCAGACAATAAGCAGTAATCCAACATGCAATGCATACTTTATAAATAAGAACAGCAAATACATTGATGATGCAAAGAATTATTTCAACTTCCTGGCAAAACATGAAAATCTTCAAAAATTACTTGATGAAGCAGGAAGTCTTGTATCACTTTGCTGGCCGGAGATTGGGTCTAAAGAAAATCCGGAATATGTAGAATACTATAAAAGTTTGCCACAAGGGATTGTAATACAGGTGGGTGTTTCTTATTTCGATCCCCAGTGGATGGATATTGGCAAGGATATTGATGCTATGTATGCCGGAAGTATGACTCCTGAGCAGGTTGTGAACAATATCGAAAAGAGAAGAGACGATCTGGCTGATTTGGCTAAAGATCCGGCTTGGAATAAATAATCAATCAAAAAGACAATCATGGTTGAATTTCTTCAATCATGATTGTCTTTTAAGAAAGAGTGGCTGCTATGAACAAAAATAAGATATATCCAACGTACCTATCCTTCGGTATTTTAACAATTTTTATACTTTTTTTCTTTTTACCCAGTATTTTGGGTGTATTTTATTCATTCACCGATTGGAATAGCATGAGTAATGAGGTTAATTTTGTAGGACTCAAGAATTATTTAAAAATTTTTTCCGGAAAATATGATTTTGTAGCATATATTATTAATACACTTAAATTTACCGGAGCAACAATGATTATCAAACCCATATTGGGTATATGTCTCGCTTTACTTCTTACAAGTAAGCTTGTTAAATTAAAGAATGTTCACAGAATGATTATATTTATACCTCAGGTAATGTCCTTCCTAATTGTAGGACTTGTATTCAAGAGCCTGCTAAATCCTGTAACAGGATTTATAAATAATTTTTTCAATTCTATAGGACTCAGCTTTTTGGCACAAAACTGGCTTTCGGATGCCAAGCTTGCAATGTTTACTGTTATTGGTGTTGATACCTGGAAGGGTGTCGGCTATATAATGATAATAATAATTGCAGGAATAAATGCAATATCAGATACGTATTACGAAGCCGCAGAAATTGACGGAGCGAACTTTTTTCACAAGACCTGGTACATTACTCTGCCGCTTTTAAAATGGGTTATTTTAAATGTATCAATTTTAAACCTGACCTATGGATTAAGAGTTTTTGATGCAATATATGTATTAACTAATGGAGGACCAGGACATGCAACAGAGGTAATAAATACAGCAGTATATGGTGAATTCTCCAAAGGAAACTATGCGATGGGAACTACTTTGTCAAGTATTCTTTTCATATTTGTTATGTCAATATCCTATTTCCTGCTGAAGGCCTTAGAACCTAAGGAGGAGTCATAATATGAAGATAAAAAAAGGAGTAAGCACTTTAATTTTGAATTTAATTACTGTTTTAATCAGTTTGGTATTTATTGTTCCATTATTAGTTGTATTCCTGAATTCCTTCAAAACAAGAGCAGAATCCAATACAATGTCCTTAAAACTGCCACATGTTTGGGTGTTTGAAAATTTTGAAACGGTAATAGAAAGAGGTAAACTGTTTCAATCTTTTTTGAACAGTATGCTATATGCAACTTTGGCTGCAGTAATTATTATAATACTAACCTCGGTTGCCGGATTTGTATTGGCACGAAACAGGTCAAAAATTAATAAGTTGATTTACTATTTTATAATCCTCGGTATTGCCATGCCGATAAATACAGTTACTTTAATGAAAGTAATGAAAACTACCAATTTGGTTAATACACAATTAGGAATTATCTTGATTTATGTAGCAATAAACATTCCCATAAGCCTATTTATAACATATGGGTTTATTGGAAACATTCCGGTTGATATTGATGAGGCTGCAATAATAGACGGTTGTTCCTCAAGGCAGCTGTTGTTACGAATAATCTTTCCTTTATTATCTCCGGTTATGGTAACGGTGTTTGTGCTGAATTTTTTAGGTATTTGGAATGACTTTACCATGCCGCTGTACTATTTGAATAGCTCCCAAAAATGGCCTATGACCCTGGCAGTTTATAATTTTTTTGGAGTGTATGAAAATCAGTGGAATCTTGTGAGTGCGGATATAGTAATAACAATTCTCCCAGTGCTTTTGATTTTTATTATTGCTCAGAAGTACATTGTCGGAGGAATATCAGCCGGAGCCGTTAAGGGCTGATATCTTGAATATTAGTCAGGACAACCGTAATTAATAAAATAAGCTAATAGAAAAAATGATAAATATTAAGTTAACATAGATGATTATTTCTATAAGGAGTATTTATGAAATTTACAGACGGATTTTGGTTAAAGCGCAAGGGAGTCAGTATTTATTCGCCAGCTGAAGTAAGAGACTATACTATCAAAGAAAAGTCAGTAGTATTGTATGCTCCTGTGGTTAAAATAATTAAACGGGGTCAAACCTTGCAGGGGCCGCTGCTTACGCTGGAGATAAGCTCACCCGGTTGTGACATCATCAGGGTAAAATCACAGCACTTCATTCATAGGTTACCCATCTTCCCTGAATTTGAACTCAGGGAAGACAGTAGCTTTAAACCTGAGATTACTGATGAAGCCAATGTGATTATTTTTAAAAGTGGTAAAACCTCCGTAAGAATATGCAAGGCAGATTTTTCGCTGAACTACTACTACGAGGATAAACTGCTTACAAAAAGCGGAACCGGCCAGATGGGGTATATTACCACTGAACACGAAGGGCCATATTTCCGTGAACAGCTTGATCTGGCTACAGGAGAATGTGTATATGGTCTTGGTGAGCGTTTTACTGCATTTGTAAAAAACGGACAGAGTATTGATATATGGAATGAGGACGGAGGAACTTCTTCCGAGCAGTCATATAAAAATATACCTTTTTATATAACCAATAGAGGTTACGGTGTATTTGTAAACCATCCTGAAAAAGTATCTTTTGAAGTAGCATCAGAGTCGGTTTCAAGAGTACAATTCAGTGTATCTAGTGAAAAGCTTGAGTACTTTTTCATCGGATTCATCGGAGGAAATGATTTAAAGGATGTTATTCATAATTACACTGCCCTGACAGGAAAGCCTTCTCTGCCACCCGCCTGGTCCTTTGGACTCTGGCTGACCACCTCTTTTACTACAAACTACGATGAAAACACGGTGTTATCCTTCGTTGATGGAATGTCTGAAAGGGATATTCCTCTGAGAGTATTCCATTTTGATTGCTTCTGGATGAGAGAGTATGAATGGTGTAATTTTGATTGGGATAGAGAGGTATTTCCGGATCCTCGGGATATACTGAAAAGACTGAAAGAAAGGGGGCTGAAAATATGTGTATGGATAAATCCATATATTGCACAAAAATCCAAGCTTTTTAATGAAGCCGCCGATAATGGATATCTAATAAAGCTGAGGGACGGTGAGGTCTGGCAATGGGATTTGTGGCAGCCCGGTATGGGAATCGTAGACTTTACAAATCCCGATGCCTGCAGGTGGTATGCAGATAAACTGAATGAATTAATAGATATGGGAGTAGACTGCTTCAAGACAGACTTCGGAGAAAGAATACCCGTAAATGTTACGTATAGTAATGGTGCTGATCCGCAAAAAATGCACAACTTCTATACCTACCTGTATAATAAGGTAGTATATGAAGTGCTTGCTAAAAGATTTGGTAAGGATGAAGCAGTATTGTTTGCGAGAAGCGCAACAGCGGGTTCGCAGAAGTTTCCTGTGCATTGGGGCGGTGATTGCGTATCAAGATATGAATCCATGGGGGAAAGTTTACGAGGCGGACTGTCACTTTGCATGTCCGGCTTCGGCTTCTGGAGTCATGATATAAGCGGATTTGAAAGTACAGCTTCACCGGACTTGTACAAAAGATGGTCTGCTTTCGGATTGCTGTCAACACATAGCAGACTTCACGGAAGCAGCTCCTATAGAGTACCCTGGCTATTTGATGAGGAATCTGTGGATGTGGTGAGATATTTCAGTAAATTAAAATGCAGCATCATGCCATACCTGTATAGTGTAGCATGCAAGACAGCCCTTACAGGAGTGCCCGCAATGCGACCAATGATACTGGAATTCAGCAAGGACAGGGCCTGCGACTATCTGGATATGCAATATATGCTTGGAAATTCACTGTTGGTCGCTCCGGTTTTCAGAGCAGACGGAACGGTTGACTATTATCTACCTGAAGGAGTATGGACCAACTTTATTTCTAATGAGAGAGTACAGGGAGGAACCTGGAAATATGAGATTCACGGCTTTATGAGTATACCATTGATGGTCAGACCAAATTCTATTATCCCGGTGGGAAACAATGATAATGTTCCTGATTATGATTATCTTGACGGGACAAGCCTCCACGTGTTCGAGCTATCAGATAGGGAAGCTGCCTCAGCTGTCATATATGATGTTGAAGGAACGGAAAGGGGCTTTGCCCAAGCAATTATGCTGGAAAGCAAGGTAAAAATAGATGTGACAGGTTTACAAAACTATTCTGTAATCATGAGAAACGTACGAAGCGTCAAAGATGTTGAAGGAGCCGAGGCAGAAACCTGCTTACAGGGTACAAGGCTTGTTCCTTTTGATGGAATTAGCCAAATTACATTTTCGGTCAAGGTGTAAAACCTTTAAGCGCGCTTGGCGTGTAAGTGCGCACAGATGGGAGACTATATGATTAGTGTAACTAAAGATAATCAATACTATGAACTGAAAAGTCCAACAATCATTCCAAAAGCGTCAGGCTTTTTATGGAATGAAAAAATGATGATTCAGGTCAACTGCCGGGGATATGCAGTTTCTCAGTTTATGCAGCCAGAGCCTGCAAAATACTCACATGCACCTAACCTTGAAGCAAAAACTTTTATGCAGCCCGAACAGCCATATTATGCACATCATCCGGGCCGATTTGTATATATAAAGGATGAAGAAAGCAACAAACTTTTTTCTGCACCATACGAGCCTGTTAGAAATCTTCCTGATAAATATATTTTTTCTGTTGGTAAGAGTAAAATCTTTTGGCAAGTTGAAAACGACGAAATTCAGGTAGAGATGAGTTTAAGTTTGTCGAAGGAAAATCCGTTGGAGCTGTGGGAGGTCAAAGTCAGAAACATTTCTAACCGCAAAAAAAAGCTCAGCATTTATCCATACTTTACTGTGGGTTATATGTCATGGATGAATCAAAGCGGAGAATATAACTCTGAATTTCAGAGTATTATCTGCTCCTCTGTTACACCTTACCAAAAATATAAGGATTACTATACTGTAAAAGACTTTTGTGACAAAACTTTTTTGATGGCTGAGCAGGAGCCTGATTCCTGGGAGGTAAGCCAGGAGGCATTTGAAGGGGAGGGCGGTATTTTCAATCCTTCAGCAATACGGCAGGATACGCTGGCGAAAGGGGACGCCCAATATGAAATGCCTGTTTGCGTCTTGCAATATAGACTAAACATGGGTCCGGGGGATGAAAATCGGTTCAGATTGGTATTCGGAGCAGCAAAAACAGAAGAGGATATTGCAGGATACCGCAGAACATTTTTCCTGAACAGGGATGAAAACGGTAAGGACGGTTTTGAACAGTCATTGTCAGAGTATGAAAAATATATCGCCGAAGGCATAGGCTGCTTGCAAATAGAAACACCTGATTCCCATCTTGACAATTTTGTTAACCATTGGCTGCCCAGACAAATGTACTACCATGGGATAACCAATCGTCTTTCTACAGATCCTCAGACCAGAAACTATCTTCAGGACAACATGGGAATGAGTTATATAAAGCCACAGACAGCCAGAAACGCATTTTTACTGGCACTGAGTCAGCAGCATGAAAACGGCTCTATGCCTGACGGCATAATTTTGTACAAAGGAGCTGAGTTAAAATATATAAACCAGATACCGCACACAGATCACTGTGTCTGGCTGCCGGTTTGTATCAGTACGTATCTTGACGAAACCAATGATTATACCATATTGGATGAGATGGTAGAATTCTCGGATAACAATGAAAAATTTACGGTTTTTGAGCATATTACCCGTGCTGTTAAATGGTTGTTACATGACAGAGACGAGAGAGGGCTTAACTATATAAATCAGGGTGACTGGTGCGATCCTATGAACATGGTGGGCTTAAAAGGTAAAGGTGTTTCAGGATGGCTCACCATTGCTACGGCATATTCTTGTCTTGTTTGGTCAGGTATATGCCATAGTATCGGCAGAAAGGAAGAAGCCGGAATATTCAGGCTGGAGTCACAAAAAATAAACGGCAGCATTAATAAATATTTATGGGACGGTCATTGGTATGCCCGTGGTATAACGGACGACAATGTTGTATTTGGTGTAAGCAGGGATTCAGAAGGACGGATATATATCAATCCGCAGGGGTGGGCACTGCTTAGCGGTGCTGCCGATGAAGAGAAGAAAAGAAAGCTGATGGCTGCAGTAGCAGAAAACCTGGAATCACCTTATGGAGTAGAAAAGCTTGCACCAGCCTACAACTCCATGAGAGAAGATGTTGGTAGGCTGACACAAAAGTATCCGGGAACGGCAGAAAACGGAGCGGTTTATAACCATGCTTCAGTATTTTATATATATGCGCTTTATACTGCCGGTGAAAAGGAAGATGCTTTCAGACTGCTCCGTAAAATGATTCCGGGACCGGATTTGCAGGATATAATCCGGCGAGGGCAGTTGCCGGTGTATATACCGAATTACTACAGAGGTGCATACAGACAAATTCCGAGGACTGCGGGCCGTTCCAGCCACCTGTTCAATACGGGAACGACCTCATGGTTTTACAGATGCCTTATCGATGGTCTATTTGGATTGAGAGGAGTACCCGAAGGGCTCGGTATAAAACCACAGTTGCCCGATGAATGGCAGACAGCTTCGGTTAAACGATATTTCAGAGGAGCAGTAGTCAGCGCAGAATTTGTAAGAGTGGAAGACATATGGACTGATGAGGTTTATGTAAATGGTTCGCTGGTTGAGGATGGAGTAATTAGAGATATTATACCGGGTTCGAAATACAACGTGCTTGTAAGAATTCCAGTAAAAAACAGGTTTGAGGAGGCTGGGGTACATGCTTAAAAGTCAGAGGATGCGGTAGATAGCCATCCGGTAAGTGTTCATCCGGGCAGAGTTGCAGACAAAATAAAGTAAGCTGTGGTCGTTGCAGGAGGGAAGCCTGCTCAATGCACCGTTACCGATATATGTGACGGAATTGCACAAGGCCATGACGGAATGAAATATTCGCTAATTTCAAAAGAGCTGATAGCTGCTGCCATGGAAGAATCAAGCCTGGAGATGCGGTTATCATTGGGTATGAAGGACCAAAACGAAGCTCGCCGTATTAGCAATAAAAGGTGCATATATGGATTGGTATACCAAGTGAGAAATATATTGACAAATCTTGAATGCTGCAATTCTGATATAATATTAAAAATGCAGCCTGCTCTTCTTTATTTTTCGTTATTTGTAGAAGTAATAGTTGTGGATAGGCATAAATTGCAGGAGGATTATTTAGATGCGGGTTAAAAAAGAAATTTCAATAAAGAGAATTATATTTGATAATTATGCCGTATTGATTATTTCGCTCATCCTCCTCCTTTTTCTTTCAACTTTTATTTTTTTTGTAAATGACCGTATTTCAAAAATTACCGAATTACAGACAAACCTTTGCGATTCTGCAAAAAACTCTATTGAATCTTCAATCGAGAAAATGTCTATTGTTTCTATGAATTCTCTATACTCTAAAACCATTAGAAAAACGTTGAGATCTGTCGATCCTTTAACCGCAAATATTAAAACGATGGATCCAATATACGAAGCTATTTCATATATAATCGGACCTTATGGTACAGTCACTCAGGTTAATATCCACTCTACAAATAACTACCAGGTAGGATGGGGAGTATATGAATTGTTTGCACCTGAAAATTACAAAAAGGTTTATAATTACGACAAAATAAAGGTCAAAAATGGGTTTAAATATATAGATACTCCAAGGCAAAGAAAAGATCTGGCCTATTACAATAAATATCTAAGTTCAAAAAAGTTTATATCATTAAATCGGATATTTAAAGATCCCTATTACCAAGAAGAAGGTATTGTTGAGGTTATCCAGGATTGTGATTCCTTTTTCGGACATCTGAACCTGATGAAAAAGGAAAATAAAGATATAGAATTCTATATTTATAATGAAGATAATGTCATAATCTATCCTTATAATGAGGTACAAATTGAAAATCAGTTTACAGACTTAATGACAACAGAACTTAAAAAGTCACCGGTGGCGGATAAGGTAAAACCGGTAAATGTCGGAAATAAATATTATGCATCGTTTGTGTCAATAGATGAAATCAATTGGAAAGTGGTTGTTAAGCAGAATAAGACTGACGCATTCCATTCATTAATAACCTTTATCGTTATTTATTCATTAATAGGCTTCTCATTCCTTGGCTTAGCGGTACTTATGGTTTATGCAATAACCAGAAAGGTAACAACACCAATTTATAAACTTAAAGAAACTATTAAAGCAATAGATCTAAATGACATTATAAATAACAGAACAGAAATAACTGAAATCGAAACAAAGACCAGTGAAATTGCAATGCTTTCAAGGGTATTTAAAGAAATGTATTTAAAGCTTGAAGTCTCTACAAAAGATTTGATGACAGCAAGAGAAGAAGAATTAAGAGCAAAATTCATAGCAATGCAATCAATGATCAATCCGCATTTTATATTTAATAATTTAGCAAATATCAGTGTTATGGCTGAAGAAAATATGAATGATGAAATAGTAAAGCTAAGTAAAAATCTTTGTGATTATTTAAGATATATATCAGCAGACAGTCTAACCACAGTTGATACGCTGACAGAGGTATACTATGCAGAAAAATATCTGGAATGTATGAAAGTAAGATACGGATCAAGGCTTGAATATTATTTTGATATACCAACAGAAATGGAGAAGATAAATATCTCAAAGCTGACTATTCAGCCTATAATAGAAAACTCTTTGAAATATGCATTTCAGGATTCACCACCATGGGTTTTGGAGATACTGGGAAATATTTATCCCCAGGGTTGGGAGCTTATAATACGTGACAATGGTATTGGAATTAAAGAGGAATATATTAAAGAAATAGAAGATAATCAAAAGAGAATTAAAGAAACAAAAAATATTTCATCAATGAAAATTGGAGGCATGGGACTTGCTAACGTGTATTTAAGACTGATACTTCTGCATGGAAATGATGCACAGTTGATTATAAGAAACAGAGCAGGCGGCGGAACAGAGGTTATAATACGTTCTTTCAATCTAGAAAATTGATTATTAATTATAACAATATTATCTGGAGGTTAATTAAATGAAAATAGAAAATCCAATATTAAGAGGGTTTCATCCTGATCCATCCATTATCAGAGTCGGGGATGATTACTACATTGCAACTTCTACTTTTGAATGGTGGCCTGGGGTAAGATTGCATCATTCAAAGGACTTGAAAAGCTGGGAGCTTATGCCGTATCCCTTGAGCCGGAAATCTCAGCTGGATTTAACAGGGGTTGGGGATTCACAGGGGATATGGGCACCTTGCTTAACCCGGTTTAATGATACATTTTATCTTGTATACACTGTAGTAACCTCATTTTATTGTAATATGCAGGATACGCATAATTATCTTGTAACAGCAAAAGATATCAGGGGACCCTGGTCAGAACCCATTGCTTTAAATAATTTCGGTTTTGATCCATCCCTATTTCATGATGATGACGGAAAAAAATACATTGTAAGTATGGTAACAGATCATAGAGTTCCTCAAAAATATAGCGGAAGACTGCTATTACAGGAATATGATGAGAAGCAGCAGAAAATGGTCGGGGAAATAAAAGATATATATACAGGTCAGCATGGATATCTGGAAGGACCTCATATTTTCAAAAGAAATCAGTATTATTATTTATTTACTGCCGATCATGGGACCGGTGAAAAACACGGACAATCTATTCTTCGTTCCCGGAATATCTGGGGACCTTATGAATGGAATGAAAAGAATTCCATATTAACATCCAGAAACAACCCTGAGCTTATGCTTCAAAAAGCAGGTCATGCCGATTTGTTCCAGTCACGGAACGGGGATTGGTATATTGTTCATTTGTGCGGGAGACCTCTTAACAACATAAATCCCCTGGATAGTAAGAAATTGCCCGGAAAACGCAGATATCCACTGGGAAGAGAAACCGCAATGCAAAAAGTAAAATGGACGCAAGACGATTGGCTTGAATTGGACAACAAAACAGGTTTGCCTGAAAAAGTCATTACTATTGACGGTAACAGGGAGCATTTGCTGGAAAAGTGCAAGGAATTTGACGATTTTGATGAAAGTAAATTGGGTCTGGAATATCAGAGTTTACGAAAAGCACTGGACAACTCCAACTTTTCACTTGCCGAGCGTCCCGGATTCCTGAGATTGTATGGAAGGGATGGTTTATCGTCAAGATATAATCAAAGCCTGGTTGCAAGAAGATGGACCGAGTTTCGGTTTGAGGCAGGTACAAAGATTGAATTTGAACCACAGAATTTCAAACAAATGGCCGGGCTTGTTTGCTTATATGATGTAGAAAATTTCTATTATCTCCATGTTACATATGACGAAGATGCAGGCAAATGTATATCTATATTTACCAGCAAAAACAGAGTATGTGATATGCCCGGAGAAGTGGTGCCGGTTAAAAACAATGTTCCGGTTTATTTAAAGGCAGCCGTTTCATATGATGTACTGCAATTTTATTATTCGTATGATAATGAGCGGTATATTAAAATAGGACCTGAACTCGACGCCAGCGCGCTCTCTGATGAAGCTTGTACTAATGGATGGTTTACAGGTGCAATGGTGGGGATATGCTGTCAGGATATGTCGGGAAACGGAGCTTTTGCCGATTTTGACTGGTTTGCGTATAGTACAATGGAGAATTATAATTATGAGCAGGAATTATAAATATATAGTTGTAGATGATGAAGATTTGATCCGGAATAATCTTGTTAAGAAGTTAGAGAATCTGAGTTTGCCATTGGAGTATATTAATTGTGCGGATAATGGAAGAGCAGCTTTGGAACTGGTAGAAAGGCATTATCCGGATATAATCTTTACAGATATTATGATGCCTATAATGGATGGCTTGGAGCTTTCGGAGGAAATATATTTTGCTTATCCTCAGACAAAAGTTGTGATTATAACAAGTTATAGTGATTTTTCCTTTGCGCAAAAGGCAATCAGATATGGAGTTTCGGATTACATTTTAAAGCCCGTAAGCTCAGATGATTTAAAAGCTGTTATATCTAAAATAATTACAAATATTGAAAAGGAGGAAGCAAATAAGCCGGGAGATATTCCTGAGAACTATAGAGAATCCAATTATAGTAAAGAACAAACGATGGAATTTGTTGAAAGTTATATTAGAGAGAATTTCCGGCAGGAGATTACTTTGGGAAATGTTGCTGAGAAAATTGGATTTACACCGGATTACTTAAGTAAGTTGTTTAAAAAATATAAACAGGAATCTCCTGTCAAATATATATCACGTCTAAGAATTGAAGAAGCCAAAAAATTATTATTTGAGAAGCCTCATTTTGAAGTAAAGAAAATTGGTGAAATGGTAGGTTACTTTGACCAATATTATTTCAGCAGAGCATTTAAGGCTCAGGTTGGAGTCTATCCAACAGAGTACAGAAAGAAGTATTATACGGAAAATAAATAATTATGTTGTGACAGACTGTTACGAATGACCCTTGCAATCCGGAATTTACTTTTTCTTTTTACATTAACTTTTCATTTTACGAAAACGTTTATAAAAAACTATTGCATTAAAGTGCACTCTAAGGTATACACTTTATTTATAACGCATGGGTTCAGATGAAATTTTTAGTTTGCAGAAAATTTTATTATCTGCAAACCGCGTTATAATCAGTTGAGACAGCTTATGCCGCCTATAAGAGACGGTGATAAAAAATGTATGTTGACTTGAAAACGCAAAAAAATACATATATTCTACCTGGTAAAATTTTAACTCAAAGGACAAAAAATAAGATTTATTATGGGAGGCATGATTATGCAGTACAGAAATTTCGGAAGTTTGGATTTTAAAGTATCTGCCCTTGGTTTCGGAGCAATGCGCTTACCCACCAGGGAAGTGGAAGCGGACGGCAATAAGCCGCAGAACAAAATTGATGAGGCTGAAGCAATAAAAATGATACGGTATGCCATTGATAAGGGTGTTAATTACATTGATACAGCATATGTTTATCACGAAGGTTTCAGCGAAATTTTAACAGGAAAGGCTTTAAAAGACGGTTATAGAGAAAAGGTAAAGCTGGCGACAAAATCTCCAACCTGGTTAATTAAAAAGCCGGAGGATTTTGACAGATTACTTGACGAGCAGCTTGAAAAACTCCAGACCGATCATATAGACTTTTATTTGCTTCATTCACTTTCAAGAGATTCGTGGAATAACGTTATATTAAAGTTTGATATAATAAAGCGAGCAGAAGCCGCCAAAAAAGCCGGAAAAATCAAATATCTCGGATTTTCCTTCCATGATGAAGGCTCGGCATTTACTGAAATCGTAGATGGATACGATAAATGGGACTTCTGCCAGATACAGTACAATTATCTTGACATTGAAAACCAGGCAGGTCAAAAGGGATTAAAATATGCTGCAGAAAAAGGGATTGCAGTTGTAATAATGGAACCTCTTTTAGGCGGTAAGTTGGCAAACCCTCCAAAAGATATAAAGGCTATTCTTGATGAGAACGGAAAAAACCAATCCGGAGCAGACTGGGCTCTGCAATGGCTCTGGAATCAACCCGAGGTTTCGGTTGTATTGAGCGGTATGAGCACAATGCAGCAGGTTGAAGAAAATATTGTATCCGCCGGCAAATCCGGAGTTGAAACCTTAGACAGGACCGATTTGGACATTATTGACCGTGTAATAGACAGATATGCTCAAAGGGCGGCTATACCGTGTACTGCATGTGCTTATTGCATGCCATGTCCCAATAACGTAAACATTCCAAAGAATTTTGCACTATACAATGAGAGCATAATTCATGAAGACTTAAAGGGCGCAAGATTTGCCTACGGCAATTTTTTCAATAAGGAGAACCACGCCAGCGAATGTGTTCAGTGCAAAGTCTGTGAAGAAAATTGTCCGCAGAAAATACCTATAAGCGAGTGGATGCCAAGGGTTCACGCTACACTGGGATAAACCGGATCATAAAAGCCTTATGTTTAACGTAAGGCTTTTTTTTTGTGCGCAAAAACTCATTAGCAATATTTAGCATATATGGTATAATGTTTGGTAGTCTGTAACATGTACGCCTGGTCCCGAGGAAATTTTCCTCACCGGACAATACAGGTTTCAGGTGTTACATACTACTGGTTATGTGTAACTTTCCATATAATGAATCTTTATATGCCTGATAATGTGCAGATTAATAAAAAATTAATAAATTTGTATTAAAAATGCTATATAATTGAAGAAGTATTTTTTTAAATAAGTCTGAAAGTAGAGTGTACATATGAATTTGTTGAAAAGAATAATTACGATAACAATAACCGGGAGTCTAATATTTATGACAGCATCATGCACCTCAGAGACAAAGCCGGCGGAGAGCACCCTGCCCGCAAATGCAGGAGCCGGAGGAACAAGTCTCTCATCAGCAGCCGGGGACCGGACGGTTAATCCCGAAGAATTAAGTGAAAATATACTTGTAAATCAGATAGGTTATAAAATTGATGATAAAAAAATTGCGGTTATCAAGGGTTTCGACAAAAAATTCAGGGTGATAGAAACCGCAACAGGCAAGGTTGTTTTATCTAAAGAAACAAATGGAAAGGTAAGTGATGAATCCAGCGGTGATACGGTTTCCTATGCTGATTTTTCAGAGTTAAAAACCGGCGGGAGCTACTATATTTCGGTTGAAGGCCTTGGAAAATCCTACGAGTTTAAAATAGGTGACGGTGCTCTTTTCTCAAAAGTAAATGATGCAATGGTTAAAGCGTTGTATTATCAAAGGTGCGGTATTGCACTTGACTCAAAATATGCGGGGAAATACGCTCACGCATCCTGCCACACGGGCAAGGCCAAACTGTATGGAAATGAGGAAACCGAAATAGATGTCAGCGGCGGCTGGCACGATGCCGGGGATTACGGCAGGTATGTGGTGCCTGCTGCCGTGACGGCGGCCGATCTTATGCTGGCCTATGAGTTTTATCCCGAAAGCTTTGCAAACAAATACAATATACCTGAAAGTGCCAACAATATTCCGGATATTTTAGATGAAGTGAAATACGGTATGACATGGATGCTGAAAATGCAGGATAAACAGACCGGTGGAGTATACCACAAGGTTAC
Organism: Bacillota bacterium; assembly: GCA_023392075.1. Lineage (GTDB taxonomy): Bacteria > Bacillota > Clostridia > Acetivibrionales > DSM-1351 > Ruminiclostridium. The sequence continues at coordinate 63,338 of JAEVZU010000067.1, forward strand.
CTCCAGAACCTTTCCCGATTTGACAGCAATGCCAGATACCGATGTGGATGATCTTCTGGTTATGCCGGTATCAACTACTGCTACCGCAGATTTTGCCGCTGTAACAGCCATGGCTTCAAGAATATTTAAAGACGTTGACCCTGTTTTTTCACAACAGTGCCTGATTGCTTCAGTAAAGGCATGGAACTGGCTGGAGGCGAATAAAGATTTTATTCAGTTTAAAAATCCTCAGGATATTTCGTCCGGAGAATATGGCGACAGTTCAGGCAAGGATGAAAAAGCCTGGGCGGCAGCCGAACTGCTTAGAGCAACAGGGGATAAAAAGTACAATGACTATTTTTCGGCAAACTATGGAACAGAGGGCTTTGGACTGGGGTGGCAGAATGTAAGCGGTTTTGCAGCCATATCATATTTGTTTTCAGATCAGGGTGCCATTGATTCAAAAAAAGCTGAGGAAATAAAAAAAGCGTGGCTTGAAAAAGCCGATATGTTCGTCAGTACTGCTGAAAAAGACGGCTACTTGCTGGCAATGCATAAAATGGAATACACCTGGGGAAGTAATATGAATGTGGCCAATCATGCCATACATTTATTAATCGCCGATAAATTGAGCAATAATGAAAAATACACCGAAACGGCAGTGAACTGCGTTCATTATTTCCTTGGCAGAAATACCATGAATCAAAGCTATATTACAGGCTATGGCAGCAAAAAGGTCATGCAGCCCCACCACAGACCATCGCTGGGAGACAGTGTGGTCGAACCGGTTCCGGGATTGCTGGTGGGAGGTCCCGATTCTGCGCTGGAGGACGATGTGTCCAGGTCAAAGCTGTCGGGAAAAGCTCCGGCACAGTGTTACATAGACGATATGAACTCCTATTCCTCTAATGAGGTTGCAACCTATTGGAATTCGGCGGCGGTTTTTGTATTTTCATTTATGTCGTCCAGATAAAGCGCAGGGCCCATAGTCTTGTGAACAGTAAATTAATATAGTTGGATAGGGGGAAGTTATTTGGCTAAACAGATCTGGAAGCCGTCCACCATGCTGAATCCGGTACCTGTAGTTATGGTATCCTGTTCAGATAATGCTGGAAAACCTAATATTATTACTCTTGCGTGGGCAGGAACCATAAATTCCGATCCGCCGATGGTATCTATTTCAGTAAGGAAACAAAGGTATTCCTATGAATTGATTAAACAAAAAGGACAATTTGTTATAAATCTTCCCACAAGGAATCTGACTTTTGCAACGGATTTCTGCGGTGTAAAATCAGGAAAAAATATTGATAAATTTGAAGAAATGAAACTGACCCCGGAAAGGGCTTCCAAAGTTGATGTCCCATTGATCAAGGAATGTCCCGTAAACCTTGAATGTGTTGTCAGGCAGATAATAGAGCTGGGTTCACATGATTTGTTTCTGGCTGAAGTGGCAGCCACCAATGTGGACGAAAAGCTCTTGGATGAAAACGGGAAATTAAATCTTCACAAAGCGGATCTCATATGCTACTCCCATGGAGAGTACTATCCTCTGGGTGCCTCTTTAGGCTTTTTTGGATACTCGGTAACCAGGCGGAAGAATTTGAAAAGGAATTTGAATATTACAGTTGGAAAAAAGTCTCCGGAAAAACGGAAGTCATAAAAAGGAAAAAAGAAAAATAATTCTTTAATATAATTAAGGTGGGGTAAGTATGAACAGGGCTGAGGACAGAACAAAACTATACAGTTTGTTGGGGGACTTGCCTGACAGGCAGGCTCCTGTAAATTCAAGGCTGATATCCAGAGAAGAAGGAGAGAAATACTTTGTAGAAAGTCTCATACTTGATCTGAACGGTATTGAGCCGGTGCCTGCGTACTTTGTTACTCCTAAAAATGCAGAAGGAAAAACTCCAGTAGTAATATTCAATCATTCCCATGGCGGACATTATGATGTCGGCAGGCAGGAATTAATAAATGGCGCCCCCTACCTAAACAGGTCTTCATATGCAAATGATCTTGCCGAATGCGGTTTTTCGGTACTTTGCATAGATGATTGGGCTTTCGGAGAAAGAAGGGGAAGAACTGAAACCGAGATATTCAAGGAAATGCTCTGGAAAGGGCAGGTAATGTGGGGAATGATGGTTTATGACAGCATAAGAGCCGTTGACTATCTATTTACAAGGCAGGATGTGGATATTGAGCGGATTGCCACACTGGGCATGTCCATGGGAGGAAACAAGGCGTGGTGGCTTTCGGCAGTGGATGAACGGGTCAGGGTATGCGTAGATATCTGCAGTATGACTGAGTTTGACACATTGATCGAAACCCAGGGCATGGACAAACATGGTGTATATTATTATGTTCCCGGTCTTTTGAAATATTTCTCAACCGCACAGATAAATGCACTGATTTGCCCCAGACCTCATTTGAGTATGAATGGAAGCTTTGACAGGATTACTCCTCATAAAGGCCTGGATTTAATCAATGAGGAATTGAGGAAAATATATCTGAATGACAGCAGCAGTGAATGTTTTGAGTTGAAAAAGTACCCTGTGGGACACTATGAAACACAGGAGATGAGAACTTACGCTCTGGAATTTTTGAAAAAGTGGCTGTAAAAGCTGTATAAAAATAAACAAAAAAATTCACCCGGTGTTGGTAAACGGGTGAATTTTTTGTAAGTTTATAGTTCATGCTGCCAGCGCTTTTTCAGTTACTGGTATTGGCTGCCTCCCTGGAGATGCTTCCTTGCCGAAAGCAGCCTGGTTTCGTCCAGATGGATTTTTACAGAACCGTAAAGACGGCTTACCACAGCAGTATACAAAATATCGATAATTGTAAGCTGTCCGATTCTCTGCCCCATTACACCGCTGCGGATCAATGTCTCGGAAGAGGATGAATACAGGCTGATGTTGGATTTCTGGCTGAGAGGATTCTTGCTGTAACAGGTGATGCTTATTATTGTTGCGTCTGTCTTTCGGATTACTTCAGCTGTTTCAAGGATATCCTTTGTGTCACCGCTGTACGAGATAAGTACTGCCACGTCTCCTTTTTGAAGACTGGTAGCGCATAAAAGCTGGTCGTGCGGATCAGAACTGGACATGGAGAGCTTATGAATACGTACAAATTTATTATGAGCGTCCATTGCTATTATTCCGGATGTGCCTACACCGTAAAAATCCACACGGTTTGCAGCACTTATTGCGTCTATGGCCCGGTCAAGACTTTCGTTATCCAGAAATGCTCTGGTATTCTCAATTGATTTGATATTGCTGCTGCAAACGCTTTGCACGATGGATTCTGTAGAATCGCCGGGTCTTACGTCATTGTAGGGTGTGACTTCCTGCTGCTCAAGGGCCAGGTCTGTGAACAGCATGCGGCAGAGCTCCTTATAGCCTGAATAATTGGCAGACTTGCAGAGCCTTACAACTGAGGACATACTGGTGCCGCATGCATCGGCCAATTCCTCTATGGACATATTTACGACTTCGCCGGGAAAATCAAGTATAAACTTTGCGATTTTCTGCTCCTTGGGAGCAAAGGAATTCATCAGCTCCTTAAGACGCAGGCAACAGCTGGACATAAGCCTTCCTCCTTAAAACTAAAATACTGTTATTATTATGCCAATTCATACTGGTAATGGAGCGGTAAAAGTGCCGCACGGGCTGCTCCCAGTACCGGTGCCATATCAATATCATCTGCGGCTGCAATGTATCGCAGCCGGGGCAGATCAGACAGGCCGTTTTTAAGCTCCGGAAGAAACAAAGCCGCAGATTTTGAAATGGCTCCTCCCAGAAGCAGGCCCTCAAATTGGTTGTCCCGCAGAATATCATGTATTATTTCCGAAAGATGTTTTCCAAGCTCTTTAAAAACCAGTTGAGCTTCAGTCTGTCCCCGGAACGCCAACCCTGCAATATCAACAACATCAAGGGTATCCGGAGTGCATCCTGTCAGCTCGCAATAGCGGGACAGGATGGCACGGCGTGAAACGTAGTCTTCACTGGTCCGGCCTTTATATGGCCTTGAAAATATACTGATACCCGGCCCGTTCTGCTGGTTTGCATATATTTTGCCGCTCAGCATGGAAGCAAACCCTAAACCTGTGCCTATTATAACGCCTGCGGTTCTCTCTGATCCATAGACCGTGCTGTTCCACAGTGCTCCAAGTAAAAAGGCATGTGAATCGTGAAGAAAGCAGACAGGAATTTCACCAAGGCTTTCCTGCAGCCACGGACGCATAGGCAATCCTTTTATGGAAGCATACTTATGCGTCATCAGACTCATACCTTGAACATAGTCAAAGGGACCGGGAATACATACACCTGCTGCCGATAAATTCAGATTATTTTCCCGTGCTTTTGCCAGGCCAAGAACTGCCAGCTGCCTGTAAGAGGTGCTGATAGCGCCGGCACTTCCGCCGGAATTGACAGGGACCCGAAGAAAACTGTTTTTTACAAGAGTTCCGTCACCTTTAACAAGCGCGGCTTTTAAAAAAGTTCCACCTGCGTCTATGGAAAGAACACATTCATTGGATTTACTCATTTTCAAAGCCATCCTTCAGCAGGGTTTTGTGTATTGTAACCTTACCGACACCCTTATTTATAACCTCATAAGGTCCAAAACCGGCGGGAACGATAATCATATCAAGATAATTCTGCTCAAAATAGCGGTCAGGATTGGTCAATGACCGGATCAGGCAATTTTCACCCTCAACAAGCACCAGGACATGAAATCTGTCGGTAGTTTCATCTTCGTATTTCTCAAAAAATCTTACGTTTCTCAAACTGAAATACAGAAGATCGTGTTCTCCGACAACTGTTTCCTCATATCCCTTACCTTCACGTATAACACGGGGCTTCTGGATAAGGTTTTCCTTGACCCAGCTTTCCTTGAAATCTCTGCGCAGCACCTTGTCACCGTGGTATGTGTGAATTGGACGAAGGTTACCGTCCAGGTCTTTTCTCATATAATCATACATTTTATAAGTATAGGAACCAATTGTCAAGCTGCCGATCTCCAGAATCACCTGGTTACGTCCGGAAGCATGTATGGTTCCCGCAGGTATGAGGAACTGCTGTCCTGCGACCGACGGCTCGGAGTATACATATTCATCATGATCAAAGCCTTCTCCGTATTTTTCAGCACGTTTCGCTTTATCGATAAATTCCTCCACATCTGCATTTTCACGGAAGCCGCAGTAGGTTTTTGCTTCCTGGCCGGTAACGACCATGTAATAGCTTTCATCCTGGCGTCCAAGTTCTTTATTCCCTTTTATGTAATCACCATTGGGGTGAACCTGGATTGACATGTTTCCGCTGGAATGATAGGTGTCGTCATAGTTGAAGCGGACAGGAAAATAGCCGTTGAATTTTTTTGCGGATTTTTCACCCATAAGTTTTGTACCGATTACCTGTACAAAACAGTAGAACGGAAATTCCAGCTCCATTGTGTCTATATCGGCAGCAATGGATACTTCCATAGGAATTAAATCGAAAACCCATGCGCAATTTTTCATATCCTCCGGAAGATTACGCAGGCGTTTTACATAGAAACCTCCCCAGACACCCTCCAGATAAACGGGACGGCAGCGAAGAGGGTAACTGACCATGGTATCGAAAAGTGCTTTTAAAGTGTTGACAGGGAGCATTTTTATTTTATCGGGATTATCACCTGTCATATAGTAGTCGATTTCATCGTTGCGTATCAATTGTCCGCGCAGTTCTGCCGCTACTTCAAAATCTATGTAGTAGCTGCGGCGGAGAATATGATTTATTGTCATCTGCCTGGTTGAGCCAAGATTTGAGAAGGCTCCGGCACGAATATTCAAAATTGTCCGCTTTTGGGTCATATCAATGTAAAGTTTGAGGTTACAAAGCGGGCGGAGAGCATCTATAAGTGCTCCGTACCCGTACAGAATAAGTACACCTTTTCCTTTTTCGGAAAACTCCTTTAGACGGGCAGACAGCTTTTCAATCTCTTCCTGCAGCATAAGGCTTTCATAGCCTTCCTCATAACGCGAACCGTAAAGCAGTACAGGGTCGGTTTCCCTGTCTTCAGGCAGGTAGGGAAGAAATTTTTTATATAGAGTATCGCTGTCAAGAAAAAGTGTTTCAGTGGATATGGAGTCGAGCTGGAAACCGTTAAGAGCCAGCTGAAGTGAAAGAAGTCCCTTAAATCTGTCTATAGGTGCACTCATATAACCATCAAGGCCTATAATGCAGCGGGGGGACCCAGAAAGCATATCCTTGATTTGTGCGGCCAGTTTTTTAGCTGATGCAAGTGAATCCGGAGTGATGCTGTTTTTCAGTTCCGAATTAAAAGAAATATGGTTTACGGCATTTGGATCATCATATGGGTATGGATTAAACATAAAACTCATTATCAGGCACCTCACTATTTTTTTATTTTAATTATTAATTCTTAATTAAGCTTCATACATTTATCAGATGACACTGTGATTCTTTAATTGCGTTTCAACAAGGCAAAGGTGCCCTCAGGGGTACCTTGGATATGTTCGCTGCCCCGTTATAGAATTTCAAAATCAAAATCCAGCAACTGTGCCAAATAGGACAATTCACGGGTGTAGTCACCGGAGACTATACCGTAATGTTGAGTAACTCCAATGTTTATAAGTTTTTGAAACAGTTCCTGTACCGTACCGGCCACAGGACGGAAAAGACCGTGGGAATATGATGTGATAAAATGCTCACAGGGCAAAGCTTCAACCAGTGTGCACACCATTTTAAAACGGCCGTTGCACTCGGAAACATGAAGCATTGTTTTCAGCCCTGCCGGAATAACATACCAGGCAAAGGGAGCTCCGGCATATTTATAATTTGTTTTTGCAAATCTTACGTCTCTGGCAATTCTGACACTGCCGGCCGGATCGGTATAATCGTTTGGCCCTGCGTGGCCTCCTGCAAAACAGTCCTGCTTCATATCAATATGAAAAGGTTCAATAAAGCTGACCGGTTTCCCCGAAAGCCTTTTTAAAATATAAACTGCCAGGCCTCCTCCGATATCTCCTTCCGGTACGACTGCAACGTCGTCAGTGCCGGGACATGGCAAAAATCCGGGACGCAGTCCTACCTCGGTTAATAGAACGGGGTCCACGTCATTGAGTACCACCATGCTCACACCTGCCCTGCGTGCCATGCTCTCAAGAGCCAGTGATGCACGGATGGAGGCATTAAACTTTTCGACATCAACGTCAGGCAAAACCTGATACTGTTTCTCTATAATATTACGGGTATTATGTACAAGTGCACTGTCAATTGCGCTAATTTCTTTCGTCAGACTGGCTACAGAAAGAAAACGGAGCTCAGGACCGGCTTTCATAAAAAAATTATAAGGATCTACATAGGTTGACCACATGACTTCATTATACGAGGCCAGCAATCCAAAGCTGATATTTCTAAGAGCGGAACGGACGGCAGCAGCCTGTGAAAAATGTCTTGCGGCAAGCATCAGTTCATCGGTTTTTCCGATGGAGGTGACCAGCATGGGCCGACCAAAACGTTTTATTGAACCGGATGCTTCCAGGGTACCTACAAGTCCTCCGGCCGAAAGGAATTCTACAAAGTCCGACTCATCGGTGGTATCGGTGAATGAAATGCTGTCTCTGGTTTTGCAGCCGAAGAAGATGGGAACAGGGACCATGTCCCGTAAAAACCGCACCCAGGCAAAATCCTCGGACCATGAAAGAAAAAGTGCAAAAACCCAATCAACCTTTTCGGTCTGAAAAAATTGTATGGCAGTCTCAATATCCTCACGGGTATATACTATGCCGGGGAAAGATACCTTACTGAATTTCTCAAGCTCCTTTACATATTGATCTGCTTCTGCTTCCTTTCGTAAACCATAATCACCCTGCGCAAGGCCTTTACCAAGTTCACGGAAGCGGGACGTAGCAATCAGCAATAGTCCTGTTTTTGGAATTAGTTGCATATTGACCTCCATCATGTCCCCAAATGTGCGGTGGCAACCATACTTGATCCGGTCAATGGAATTGATCTGATGAATTGACACGAGTAGCGCCTGACAGGCACTTGCGGCACAACAAAAAGTATTTACTGCACTTTTTAATGGGGTTAATTTTATTTAATTGCACCAACCGTTTGTTTGCCCGGCAAACGGGCAGATGATATCAGCTTTCCGGACTAAAGTCTTTCGAGCTGTTACTCCTAATTAGTAGTAAGAATGACCTTAAGATAACATGTTCGGTCTGCTGCCCACTTAAGGCTAATATTCCCGTTATCACAATTATATATTTAACACCAAAAAGCGTCAATAGTATTTTCGAAAAAAAATAATAATGATGAAAATAATTTCGGAAATTATAGATTATATAGTTATGATATATGGGTTAAAAGCCCATGGATTAACGGTTTTCTAAAATTTTACATAAATATTTTATGGGAAACATAAATAAAAAATATGAAACAAAATATCAGAAAATATTTTTGAATACGAAACAAATTATCTTGAATTTTAATTTAAAATGCGATATATTTCGTAATAAAAGAACCAGTGGCAATTGAAGGGAGTATTAATACGGTTACAAAGTCAATTACTAAATTAGGAGGCTTGAAATGAATAAACAGAATATTGATTTAAAAAAATTCCGTTTACTGCAGGGAACAGAACTTAATAGTGGTAATTTGCTGGTTATTAAGCCGGATGATGAGGGTTTTATCAGGCTGAGGCTCGAGGGAGATACTGCTGAAATGGGAGATGTCAGCTGGGGGGATTACCGGTACTTTATTGCTGACATGCTTGCAGATATGGATTCACAGATGCTTCTGGATTTCCGTTTTGAAAAGACTGAACCGGCTGAAGGAGAGGAAACGGGGTATATCAATTATGAAATGCTTCCTACAAGAAGGGTGAAGCTGGTTGTGGATCTTGAAGCACTTCAGTCAAAACGCTTTTTCCTGTTGACGTTGCCGGGAATGCTGAAGGCAAGGGTCAACTGCAAGCCATGTACCATTACCGAAATGAATGCTGTGGAGTTGTATTTCCATCCGGGTTACAGCCGTATTTTCAACAGCATTACCATATTTGATGCCTGTCTTTCCAATACTCTGCCCGATATGAAGGTTATAGGTGAACCGATGGTGGATGAAATGGGGCAGTGGACTCAAAAAAGCTGGAGTTCAAAAACCGGCAGTGTTGAAGAAATGGTAGAATATCTCCATCAGGAGTATAAGCGCTCTGAAACAGATAACAGCTACCCTGAGGGCTGGAGCAGATACGGCGGCTGGACTGCACTGAAATTTGATGCCACCGGATTCTTTCATACGCATTATGACGGCAAACGCTGGTGGCTGGTTGATCCTGACGGTTACGCATTTTTCAGCAACGGGATGTGCTATGGCAGCAGGATGGGCGTACACGGTTTTGTGGATAAAATGGAAAACCTGTTTTCCTGGCTTCCTGATCATGAAGATAAAACTTACACAGCTGCCTGGACCACGGCCGACAAAATACCGGAATTCGCCAAGAGGAATGGCCCTGAGGCAGGTAAAAACAGAAGGATGTTCAATTTTGCACGTGCAAATATGATCAGGGCTTTCGGCCCCGATAAATGGTGGGAAGCATGGCTGAAAATAAACAGTGCCCGGTTGAAACGGTGGGGTTTCAACACCGTTGGCGTTGGTGTCGATAATTACGGTGACGAAAGAGTTATGGACTTTCTGGCTCAGGCCGGAGTTCCCTTTGTATGGACACTTAAGGATTTTCCTCTCACAGATGAGCTTGTATTCCGTGACTTTCCGGATGTATACTCCGAACAGTATGAGGAGCGTTCAAGAATTTTTGCAGAAAAACAGCTGACACCCTTTGTGGGCAATCCGTATATGATAGGATACTTTATTACCAACGAACCGGAATGGAAGTTCCAGACCTCGGTCAACATTGCAGAGCGGGTATTTGCACATCCTCAAAGGCTGGCATCAAAAACAGCACTTATAAATATTCTCCGCAGCAAATATGGTACCATAGATGCATTAAATGCGGCCTGGAAGCAGAGCTTCGGGACATTTGAGGATTTGTATGAACCTTTTTCCCATGCGGATGGCTTAAGTAGCGAAGCCATGGAGGATATGAAATTTTTAAGAGCAAGGCTTCTTGAAAAATATTCACAGGTTCCGGGGGATGCTCTGCGCAGAGTTGATTCCGATCATATGAATCTGGGAATGCGTTACAGCGAGATCAGCAGGAATGAAATAGCAGGCAGTGAATATTTTGAGGTTATTTCATTCAACTGCTATTTTGATTCGGCGGTGCCCAGCCTTAAGATAGCATCGGATTCTGCCGACATGCCCTGTATTGTTGGTGAATGGCACATCGGAGGAGCTGACAAGGGACTCCTGTCATGCGGTTTACTGGCTGCCCAAACTCAGGAGGAGCGCGGCAGGGCATGTGAATACTATATGCAGGGAGCTATGAACCATAAAAACTGTATTGGAATTCATTATTTTGAAATGAATGATCAGCCTCTGCTGGGCCGCTTTGACGGCGAATGCATGCAGCATGGCGTAATAGACATATGCAACCGGCCTTATGATGAACTGATAAAGCATTTTATTTCCACAAATCATAAGCTTTATGACTATGTATCCGGCAGCATCCGGTCTGAGGCAAAGCCGGCGAAGGTTTTCCGGTCAAGATAAAAAATATGAAATTATAAAAATTGGAACGGAGGGAGTATAACAATCTCCAACCGTTCCGGTTTTTATTTCCTTAGGTTTATCTGGTGAAACACAGGCTGTCAAGCAATATTGCTCAACGTAAACGCCCAGCGGCAAACAATGATTTGTCCAGATGAGGCTTCACCTTTGAATAATTATTGCTGGCTACCGCTGTGTATAAAATATCGATGATTGTAAACTGACTTATACGTGAACTCATGGCACCGCTGCGGATAAGATTTTCTGTACTGTAGGTGCACAAGTTTATGTCTGCCAGTGTACTCAATGAATTTTTTCCGTATTTTGTTACAGCAATGATGGTTGCGGAAGTTTTTTTGATAATGTCGGCAATGATCAGTATATCCCGGGTTTCGCCGCTATAGGAAATGATGACGGCAACATCATCTTTCTTCAGGGTGGCAGCGCTTAGAACCTGAACATGAGGATCTTCGCTTGCGTTACTGTTCTTGCTTATTCGCAGGAACTTGCTATGGGCATCCATGGCTACAAGACAGGAGGTGCCGACTCCGTAAAAATCCACCCTGTCGGCCTGGGAAATAGCGTCCACCGCCTGTTCCAACTGAGCTTCGTCCAAAATCTGCAGAGAACTTTCAATAGCTCTGATATTACTCATTGCAACACTTTTGGCAATGGAGGAAAGACTGTCTCCGGGACGCACATCTTCGTAAACAATATCGTCTTTCCTGCTGGCACTGACGTCTGCGGTAAGCAGTCTGCAAAACTCCTTGTAGCCGTCATAACCGAGACTTTTACAGAGCCTGACTACTGCAGAGGGACTTGTTCCGCTGGCCATTGCAAGCTCATAGATGGACATTTTGGGGACATCCTGTGGAAATTGAAGTATATAATTTGCCACCAGTTTTTCTTTTTTTGTAAGTCCACTTAATGACTCTTTTATCTTCAAACAGCATCCGGTCAATTTACTTGTTCCTTTCTTGAAATCCTTGTATTTATTTAAAATCATTGTATTTATATTATCAATAAATTAAGCAAAGAACAAGTTCCAAAAATATATTTAAAAATTTGTTTTAAAATAAATAAAAAATATTGACATAATCATTTCAAATGATTATACTATGAAATATCAACAATTTACATCTCAAAAATTTAATATCATTTATGCAATTTTTAGTTCCAGAGAGGAGAAACAAAAATGTCAATCCAGACTAGGCCACTCGCTGTTCCTAAAAAACGGGGATTCTTTTCCTATATGAGAAGTGAATATATGCTTTATCTTCTTATGGTTCCCGGGCTTCTTTATTTTCTTGTTTTCAAGTACATACCGATGTATGGTGTAACAATTGCTTTTCAAAACTATAACATTTTTAATCCGGACAATTCTACCTGGGTGGGGGTTGACAATTTCAGCAAACTTATTTCCCAGGTCGGATTTCAAAGAGCACTGTATAACAACATTATAATCAGTCTGCAGAAACTGGTTATCGGTTTTCCAATACCGATTATCCTGTCTTTGATGATAAATGAGGTGAACAGCCGTAACTGCAAAAAATTTATCCAGACTTCTGTTATACTTCCGAATTTTGTTTCCTGGGTGGTAATAAATGGTCTGATGTATGCACTCTTTTCTCCAAGTATGGGCGGGATACGTGAAATAGCCAATTTTATAGGATATACCGGACAGCTTCCCAACCTCCTGACCGACGTCGACAGCTTTCAGTCGGTGATCGTGTGGTCCCACGTCTGGAAAAATGCAGGTATGGGTACAATCGTTTACCTGGCAGCGCTTATGAGTATTGACGATCAGCTGTATGAGGCAGCTTCAATTGACGGTGCGGGAAAGTGGCGGCAACTGATACATATAACACTTCCTTGTATAAAATCTACAATAATCGTACTTTTGATGTTCCGTGTCGGCGAAGTAATGTATGCGGGTTTTGACCAGATTTTTGCCATAACCAATCCAATGGTCAATCCGGTAGCCGATATCATAGACACTTTTGTGTACCGGGTTGGACTTCAAAACAAACAGTTTGCGCTTGCTACAGCTGCAGGCCTGTTCCAGTCCGTGATTGGTCTTGTGCTGGTTATCATAACAAATGCTATCGCCAAAAAGACTGATCCTGATAGCAGCATGATCTAAGGAGGATACAATGAAAAAATCAAAAGCAGAAATAATCGGAATGATCATAAACGGAGTGGCCTTGTTCCTGATTGCGTTTATTACAATATACCCGTTCTGGCATGTTTTAATGTACTCAATAAGTGATTCCCAGCAGGCTTCGGCCGGAGGATTGTTTTTCCTGCCCAAAGGCCTGGATATTACAGGCTATGAGTTAGTGCTGAAGCAGCCTCAGCTGTATAAAGCGTACTGGAATACCATAGCAAGGACTGCAGTGGGAACTCTGCTCAGCGTTATATTAACGGCAATGCTGGCGTATCCTCTTTCATTACCGCGTTTAAAAGGCAAAAAATTTCTATGTATCGCCATATTCTTTACAATGCTGTTCAATGGCGGAATGATTCCTACATATCTTCTTGTAAACGATCTTCATATGATTGATACTTTCTGGGCGCTGGTAGTACCCAATGCAATGAGTGCCTACAACCTGTTCATAATGAGAAACTATTTCCAATCCATCCCGGCAAGCCTGGAGGAATCTGCAAGAATTGACGGAGCCAATCCCATAACCGTTTTGTTCCGTATAATTCTTCCAATCTCCACGCCTACGCTAGCAGCAGTCGGTATGTTTTACGGGGTCAGCAACTGGAATGCATATCTGGACGGAGTCCTTTACATTAACAACAATGACCTCCAGATCCTGCAGGTTTATTTGAGAAACCTGTTTTCCTCGGCTGGTTCGGGAGCGGTGCTTTCGGGTATCCAGGGCATCAGTGATGCTGCCAGGGTAACGGAGGAAACTCTGAAAATGGTAACCATATCGGTTTCTGTAATACCTATACTGATTGTATATCCATATCTGCAAAAATATTATACCACCGGCATAACCACCGGTGCGGTGAAGGGATAATATTATGCTGAAACCTCCAACAGGGTTTTAGTGTTTTACAAATAACCAAAAAAATAATTGTTAAGGAGAGAGCGTATGAAAAGGATTCAAAGAATTTTAAGCGCATCACTTGTTGCTGTAATAGCATTTACAATGAGTGCCTGCGGGGGTTCACCTTCGGAAAATTCCGGAAGCTCAAGTACTTCGGCCGGACAGACGGCTTCTGCATCAGCAACGGGACCTGCTGAATTAAGCATGCTGGTAATAGGTGATAATTCACCGCCGGATACCAACTCGGTATTGAAGGAAATCGAGAGCAAGACCAACAGCAGTTTGAAGGTAACCTATGTTTCACTGGCTGATTCAGCCTCCAAGCTTAATACCTTGATTGCAGCAAAAACTCTACCTGACATCTTTTGGGCATCGACAATCTCAGACGCTGAACAGCTGAAACAAAATGGAATGCTGGCTGAACTTACGGAATACGTAAAAGACGCAAAAGCGATTCAGGACAACCTGGGAGAAGTGCTTGCCAGTCATCCGCTGAACAAGGATGGGAAAATATATGCACTGTTCAACGCCGATCATGATTATGCACAGAATATGAATATCCGGACCGACTGGTTGAAAAAAGTCGGCAAGGAAATGCCTACCGATCTGGACAGCCTCTATGACGTACTCTATGCTTTTACTTTCAATGATCCGGACGGCAACGGAAAAAATGACACAATAGGACTTGGTGCTTCCATAGTAGGAAACTGGAACAATTTCACAAACATACTGGGAGCCTATGGTGTTGCAGCAAACATGAACGGCCTGCGTCCTGTTCAACTGGACGACGGTACCGTAACCACAGGCTTGAAGCATAAAAACTTCCTGGATGCTGTTAAATACTTCCAGAAACTATACCAGAACGGAGTAATGGATCCTGATTTTGCCACTATCCCCACAATGGATTCCTTTGGCAAGCTGTGGAACGGCAAGGTTGGAGCTTTTGACTTCCAGTGTCCGGGACCTACTAATAACTGGATGCCTTCACGCTACACCGAAAATCCTGTACCAACCTTTGATTTTGCAGCAATAAAAGGGCCAACAGGTCAAGCAGCTCAGGGGAAGATCTATCCCAGCTACACGCCAAGTGTTGTGGTAAGTTCCACCTGCAAGAATCCTGCCGCAGCCGTAAAGCTTCTTGATTTCTTCGTGACCGAAGATGGAAACGCTCTGCTCCGTCTGGGGGTTGAAGGCAAACACTTTAATTGGGTGGATAAAGCTGCCGGCACTTATGAAATGATTAAGCCATATGACGACAGCACAACCAACAGAAATGACGGAGTATTTGTTTATTCCGATTTTATAAGACCTAAGATAACTACCGAACGCCGTACATTTAATGCACAGACCAAACAGGGTGTAGAAATGGCAGATGCAATGTGTACAATAGAATGGCCTTTCATATACACATCCTTTGAAGCAGATACAAATTACGGAGCAAATTTAAAGACTATCGAAAAGGAAATCTTCTGTCAGCTTATATCAACAAAGGGAAATCTTGAAGAAGAATACAAGAAAGCAATAGCCCGCTGGGAAAATGAAGGCGGAAAAGATTGGGAACAGGGAGCGACAGCCGCTTACAACTCTCAGAAATAAATCTCTTAATTAAGTCAAGCGGGGCTGTCTCAAAATGACAGCCTCGTTTGATAAAAGCCTGTTTCTGAAATTTATGGAGGATAAATAAAACATGTGCCAATATGAGACGTTGAATGCAGGTAAATTGCAGTTACAGATCAGCAATGACGGAAGCCGGGTAATATGGTCGGCAAAGGAGCTCCCGCTTGAAAACAGGGAGCAGGCTGATTTCTGGCGTTGTCACATGGACGATGGATATTACCGTTCCATGACAGTACGTTCTTCGAAGCAAAAAGGTACCATAGAGAAAATTAAAGATGAAGTCATAGTAAGTTATCCTCAGTTGACAGGTGATGACGGAAGGGTATTTGATACAAAACTCAAAATCCATATCAGGCCTGCGGTCAATACTTATGAATCGCTGGAGATGTGGGCCGAAGCAGACAACCAAAGCGGGGCAAGGCTTAATGAGCTGCAGCTTCCATTTGTGGATCTTTCCGCAATTGCCTCCCTTGAGCGTGAGCAGGACGTCTATTATAAAATGAACGGGCTTGGGGAAAAAATAATAAACCCATGGGAAGCTCTTAAAAAATCACACAGCGAGTATATGGCGGCAGACTACAATGAGATATGGAATATGGTGCAGTATCCCTGCGATGCGGCAATGTGCTGGTTCGGTGTGGAAAGCGGAGGGCATTTCCTGTATGTGGGCCGCCACGACGGTCAATTCCGCTCAGCTACACTGGCGGCTGGGCTGAATCCGCGAAATGGCCATCCAAGGATGATTCTTTCAATTTCCAACTATATGCTGGTTCAACCGGGAGAAATACTGGAAAGTGCACACTCTGTGATCTCCCTGAACGAGGGGGATTGGAGAACAGGCTCCGATATCTATGGAAACTGGGCCAGAGACAACTGGTATTCAGTGCCTGAAAAACCTGAGTGGGTTCAGGATATGCCGGGTTGGCAGAGAATAATTCTGAGGCACCAGTATGGTGAAGTATTTTTCAGGTATGAGGATTTGCCCCGTATTTATGAGGAAGGTATGAAATACGGACTCAATACACTGCTGGTATTTGGATGGTGGAAGGGCCGGTTTGACAACGGCTATCCCCGTTATGAGGCCGACCCGGAGCTGGGCGGAGAGCAAGGCTTGAAGGATGCCATCGCACGTGTACGTCAGTTGGGAGGGCATGTAGCACTGTATACTAATGGGGTTCTTATCGATATAACTACGGATTATTATCGGGAAACCGGCCGGAAGATCTGCCGCAAGGATATAGACCTTAATGAATACCGTGAACATTACCAGTTTTCAAACGATGGCATGCTGCTGCGGAGCTACGGCTATAAGAGCTTTATATCGGCCTGTCAGGCAACGGACCAGTGGCAGGAGAAACTGCTGGAAAATGGAAGGACAAAGCTTTCCTTCGGTCCCGACTCTATATTTTATGACCAAATGGGGGGACATTTGCCGAAGATCTGCTTCGATGAAACCCATAAGCATGGAAGACGCGGAGATACCGAGGCCAAATGGCGCATTGAGAATATGGATGCCATAGTGAGGTTGTGCGGACCGGAAGTGGCTTACGGAACCGAGCAGTGTGTTGACGCTTTTGCACCTCACGTTCATTACCATCATGGCTGCCAATATGGTAATTTCTATGGCGAGACTGCTTTTCCCGAAATGTTTCTAAGGACTTTTCCCGAGCCCATCATGTCGGACAGATTTTTGCACGATGACCGGGACGATTTCAAAAGGATACTCAACTATTCATTTGCCTATGGTTTCCGGTTTGATGTCTCCATATACCGGGGCAGGAAGTCCATAATCAGTGATTTACCCGGTTATGCATCCTATGTTAGAAAGCTGCTGGATATGAAGAAAATGTACAGCGGTTATTTCTACAGAGGGCGTTTTGTGTGCAGGCATACTCCTGCTTTACCGGAAAAAGTGCGCATGACCCAGTATGAAAATGCAGACGGACAAATCCTGCTGGTACTCTGGAACGATTCGGACAGACCTGTGGAATTCACAGCTTGCGGTCAGACAGTAAAGCTGGCTTCACAGGATGTGACCTGCATACCCTGGAAGGCTGAAAACCTATGATTGAAAATTGTATACCGTTAGACTTTGAAGATTGGGAGGCTGAAATATTGCCGTTTTTCGGGGCGAATTTGATTTCACTTAAATATAAAGGTCTCCCGGTTTTGCGCACACCGGATAATATTGAACAGCTGAAGGAAAATCCATGTTTGTATGGAAATCCGGTGCTTTTCCCGCCAAACAGGACTGCAGACGGTATTTTCCTGTTCGAAAAAAGAGAATATAACCTGCCGGTGAATGAACCGCATACAGGCAACCATCTGCATGGCAGGCTGTACGATGCACCGTTTGATGTGCTTGAAGCAACAGACAGAAGTGCCGTATGCCTGTTAAAAAACAGAGGAAAATGGTTCCCCTTTGACTTTTCCATGAAGATTTTCTTTGTACTTGACGGAGAGGGTCTGACCCAGCACATAGCAATTCATAACGACGGCAGCTGCAGCATGCCGGTTTTGCTGGGCTTTCATACCACCTTTGCCGCACCGGCGCAATTTTCGGTATCCATAAAAAAGCGTTGGGAAAGAGATGAACGGTATCTTCCTACAGGAAAGCTCAGCACGTTGAGTAAGAGTGAGTTTTGTTTCAAAAATGGCTGTGCTTCAGAGGGACAGGTGATTTCGGACTATTTTACTGCTGAAAACCAATCTGCACGTCTGGGAAATATTTTGTATCAGGTCTCACCGGAATTTACGCAGTGGGTGCTTTATAACGGCGGAGGCAATAAGGGATTTTTGTGTGTTGAGCCACAGACCGGCCCTGTAAACGGTCTTAACCTGCCGGGAGGCCATACAGTACTGCCGCAGGGAGAAACGGGGCGGTTTTGGCTGAGGTTCGCATTTAGCCGGATTTAAATAAGTAAATCCAAATTATATAAAGGCTGATTTAATCTTATGTAAATATTTATTGTACAAGGACAAGGAGGGTGTAGTATGAAAAAAATAATGATTTCACCATCAAAGTATATCCAGGGACAGGATGTGCTGACCGGTCTGGGTGAACTGGTACGGGAGTTTTCAGACAGTGCGCTGCTGGTAGCTTCCAAAGATGATCAGGCCCGCGTCCAGAAGTATCTTGATAATTCAATCAAAAAAAATCCTTTTAAAATTATTTATGGGGAGTTTAAGGAAGAATGTACAAAGGCTGAAATTGAACGCATGATGAAACTGGCGGAAGACAACGGCTGCGGTGTATTCATCGGGCTTGGAGGGGGAAAGGCTCTCGATACGGCAAAGGCTGCAGCCTGCATCGGTAAAAAGCCTGTTATCATCGTACCGACCATTGCATCTACCGATGCTCCCACCAGTAAACTTGCCATAATTTACAATGAAGCTCATGAATTTGTGGAGTATTTCCATCTGAATAAAAACCCCGACATTGTACTGGTTGATACAACTATTATAGCAAAAGCGCCGGTAAGATTTTTAGTGGCAGGTATGGGTGATGCCATGTCTACATACTTTGAAGCAAGGTCCTGTGTACGTGCAAATGCCGATAACATGTCGGGCGCCAAAAGTACAAAGGCTGCTTTTGCAATAGCCAGAACCTGCTATGAGACGCTGCTGGAGGATTCGGTCAAGGCAAAGGCTGCCTGTGAGGCCAAAGTTGTTACTCAGGCACTTGAAAATATCGTGGAGGCAAATATACTTTTGAGCGGTCTGGGTTTCGAAAGCAGCGGACTTGCAGCCTGCCATGCAATCCATGACGGCCTTACCCAGCTGGAGGATACCCACCATTACTATCATGGGGAGAAGGTGGCATTTGGGGTAGTAGTTCATCTTGTACTGGAAAATGCTCCCGAAGAAGAAATTAATACTATAATAAAATATTTTAAAACTGTAGGTCTTCCGACCTGTCTCAAAGATGTCGGTGTCACAGAACCTACCGAGGAAAAGCTGATGCTTGTTGCCAGGGCAGCATGTGCCGAGGGTGAGACTATACATAATATGCCGTTTAAAGTAACACCGGAGGATGTGTATTCCGCTATTCTGGTAGCAGATAAATTGGGGTCATAAACAGGTTATTCACAGGCTTGATACTGATTATTCACATAATATGGAGGTTGCTATGAAAAAAATTATTAACAGTCCTGAAGCAGTGGTAAATGAAATGTGCCTGGGTATGGAACGGGCTTATCCGGAATATCTGGTTTTTGATCCCAAATACAGGGTTTTGTCAAGAAAACAGGCGGATAAAGACAAGGTATGCCTGATAAGCGGAGGCGGCAGCGGCCATGAACCAGCTCACGCAGGCTTTGTGGGAAAGGGTATGCTGGATGCGGCTGTTTGTGGAGATGTCTTTGCATCTCCGTCGACGGTTCAGGTATATAATGCCATTGTAAACAATAAAACGGATAAAGGCACGCTGCTGATTATAAAGAACTATACCGGGGATAGGCTGAATTTTGAAGCGGCAGCCGAAATGGCTCAGGAAGATGATGATATTGCAGTAGAAAAAGTATATGTGGACGATGATGTTGCGGTAAAAAACAGTTTGTATACGGTTGGCCGCAGAGGTGTAGCCGGTACCGTTTTTGTGCATAAGATAGCCGGTGCCGCTGCAGAAACGGGTCTGGAACTGCCCCAGGTGAAAAGAATCGCTGAAAAGGTGGTTGAAAATGTCCGCTCAATCGGATTTGCACTTACCTCCTGCACCGTTCCGGCCAAAGGTACACCTACCTTCAGCCTTGCTGAAGATGAGCTGGAATTTGGAGTAGGTATACACGGAGAGCCGGGTGTCGAAAGAAAAAAAATCACCGGTTCCGATGATCTTGCAAAAAAATTGCTGGACATGATTCTTGAAGATATGCCGCTGGCTCAGGGTGAAAAGGCAGCCCTTATGATCAACGGGCTGGGAGCCACACCACTGCAGGAACTGTATATACTCAACAACAGCGCCGGAAAAATATTGGAACAGTACGGAATAAAAGTATACCGGACCTTTGTAGGAAACTATATGACAGCAATAGATATGGCAGGTGCTTCAATTTCACTTTTAAAGCTGGATGACGAAACTATGGCCTATCTGGACAGTCCCGCCGATACACCGGCTTTCAGGCTGCTCTGACAGAGCCTGTACCGGAACTGAAAATTTAGATTGGAGTGTTGCAAATGGATGTACTTACAGTAAAACATATTGAAATTATTATAGAAACCATGACAGATATCATTATTGAAAATGAGGTGCCCTTTTGCCAGCTTGATTCTGCTGCCGGGGATGGTGACTTTGGAATGTCGCTGGCAAAAGGTTTTAGAGAGGTTAAATCCAAATTTGGTGAACTATCCCGGGAGAGTATCGGACATTTTTTGAAGGATGTTGGTATGATTATCACCGAGTTTTGCGGAGGAGCTTCAGGGCCAATTTGGGGTTCGGCCTTCAGAAGTGCTGCCAAATATGCTTCCGGGGCTTTATCGCTGGACCTCAACGGTATTGCCGAAATGCTTAACTGTGCCGTTGAAGGAATTCAAAAGAGAGGCGGGGCAAAGCTGGGGGACAAGACCTTGCTGGATGCATTGATTCCGGCGGCACAGTCTTTGAGAATAAGCGCAAACTCAGGACTGTCAATTTCCGAAGCCTCCAAGCTGGCAGCGGTATCTGCAGTTCAGGGGGGAGAAAAAACCCGTTCCTATGTCGCATCAAAGGGCCGGGCCAGCTATCTCGGTGAGAGGAGCCTTGACTATCCCGATGCCGGAGCCGTGGCTATAGGTGTAATTTTTACGGGCATATCAAAAAAGATTGAAGATATATTGAAATAATTAAATTATAAATCTGGTCCATAGAGAATTCTCCAAAATGTTTTCTGAGAAAATTAAACAAGAAGGCATTTTTCGCAGCATGCCAATAATACCAGAATTATTGGAACTACTTTTCATTATACATTTTTATTGTTTTTCTCAGATCATTCCGAATCTTACACAAAATTTTTATCTATCTATTAAAAATAACGGAAAGTTAACAGTAACTGTACAGATTAATCCTGTTTTATTAAATATACTTAGGAATGATTAAATAATGACCTGGAATTTCCTGAGAGGTTATTATTAAAGCATTCCCTAATATAATTTTCGATTTGGCTAATGTATGAGCAAAGAAATTTAAAATAAGTAATGGAGGTAGTCATGAAAAGCATTCTAAAAAAAATAGTTGCAGGGGTATGCACTGTTGCGCTGACATTCTCAATGTTTGCAGGCAGCGGCGGGGTGGCAGCTGCGCAAAAGGCAGCCAATCTAATAGTTACAGAAGTCTATATGGACGATATAGACAGGCCGGAATGGGTTCCCACAGGTTCCGCCGTATTTGACACTATGGAATATGTGGAAATTTACAATCCCACAGACAGCGAGGTAAACCTTTCCAGGGATTACAAACTGTTTCATTACAGGAAATCCGAAAACAAGGAATATCAAATGCCTTTATACGGACAGACAGAGGATGTCATAGTCCCGGCCAACAGCTGTGCCGTACTGTGGGCATATTATTCAAGCAAGTACAGCGCGGCGGCTGAAAACCAGACGCCAACCGTCAACGATTTCCGAAATGCATTCGGCATAGATGCAAGTGTGCCTGTATATAGGATAGATTCTTCATCAAGTAAAGGTTTTTATAATACATATAATGGAAGCATGAGAATAAAGAGCAGCAGCGGAAGTATAATATATGAAGCTGCTTTTACACCCGCAACAGATTCGGCAGACGGAAAAAGCATTGAATTCCGGGCTCCGGCCGAAGGTACTGTCATGCTGGTATATAAGCAAAAAGCGGTTCCCAATCCCGGAGTGGTATCAGAAGAACAATATACTCCTCCTATGATTCCCAATCAGCCGGTTATTTCAAATATTTCTGCCAAGGCTGATTATTCCGGTGAGGAGCCATTCACTGTCTCAGCCGATTTTGCCGATACAAAAAGTGCAAATCTTTTTTTGAAGCAAAGTGAATCTACGGATTTTCAGCAGATCCCTTTGAAAAGCACAGGAACCGGTAAATTTGGTGTAACTGTTCCCCGGACAAAACTATGGGGGGATACTGTGACCTGGTATATTGAAGCTTACAACGAAACAAAAATTACCAGGTCGGAGGAGAAAACCTCCGGTATCCAATATGCCTATGATTCCTCAAAGCAACCGCAGGTACTGATGACAGAGCTTAAAACTGAGGACACCGATTATAATTATCTTGAATTTTATAACAATTCGGACCATACCATCAACTTTAACCACTACAATGTGTTTTATGAATACCCGTCGGGATTGTCATATCTGCGTTGGACCTTTGCGACCAATGCGCTTTATATAGAACCGGGAAAAACTCTGGTAGTATGGATAAACGATGATGAAAAAACAGTTGCGCAGTTTAACCAACACTATGGTGTAGCACTGGAGGAAAACAAGTCCATCATTAAAGTCGATTATTCAGGTATGAGTCCTGATATTGAAAGAACCATAAAATTAGGCAATGTTTATGAAAAGCCTGTTATTTTGGGTACATACCATGAAGATGAAATAGATGATACGGCAAAAACCACAACCATCGACTACACATATAGCAGGGATAACGGGATGCGTATGGTCAAGGCCGACACAAAAAGCACTCCCACTCCCGGAAGTGTAAAAACCTGGCAGGTGCCTGCCCAAAGGGTTGCTTTTGACAATTACGGAGGATTTGCGGACGACGGGAGCACGATGGTGCTCAAGCCCAGAGAGGCCATACCTCAATCAATTGATGAAGGCAATGCCTTGAATATAGCTTTTGACTGTTATGACACTGCAACAGGAGTAAATACCATTGAGACATACTACAAGTTTGATGACGAAACTCAGTACAGAGTCAAGCTTGAAAAGACGCAGCGTATTGCCAGGCAGCTCATAACCTCCATTCCGGCCAGTGAGTTTCTCGGGCACAGAAGGGCAACGTTCTACATAAGAGCATACAATGCTTACAGATATTATGATACACCGGTTTACAGCGTTGATATCAATCCAATGGTGAAAACCGAAGGTATCAGCTTAAATGTATATGATAATCAGGTTGTGAGCGGAGTTATTCCTGTTTCGGCAATAATGCTGAACGGAGACGATGAAATAAATATTGAGATTGATGGTCAGCCGCAGTCTGTTGCACCGGTTCTGCATAACGGAGCATATTTCTCATACAAGTCCGACAATTTGACTTCCTATTATAAAAATGCCATAACTGTCGGCGGCAAAGCTGTAAAGCTGCTGTCCAGCTGGGCAGGAGTGGGCTTGAAAGGAGCTCATATAGACAGCAGTGATTTTGTCAGGAAGGCCGACGGAGATTATGAGGTAACGGTAACACTCCGTGCGGGTACCGAGGGAAGTCCCTTTCAGGAGGGAGGCACCTATGCAAGCTTTGCTATGAGCAATATGGCACTTTATTTACCGGATGGAACATTTATTTATCCCGACAATGGAATAAACTATTCGGATAAATATACAATCGGCGGCAGCAACCTTTCACTTGATGTACATTTTACAATTCCTGATGAAATACTTAAGGGCAGAGGTTTTCAACTTGATACGGCGGACCTGGCAGAAGGAAGACATATTATAAAAGCTTCTGCGGGCGGAAGTGCCGCAAGTGCGTCCATAATCTCCGATAATGCCGGACCCGGTGTGGACTTGGATATTGAAGAGGGACAAAAACTGGAGCAGGGATATGTTATTTCCCCGGCAGCCAATGACGGCGGAATCGGTATTGACAGTTCAAAAACCGAAGCGGTCCTGGACGGCAGGAAAATATCGCTGCCGTATACGGTTTCCTCAAGCGATATCAGCAACGGGACGCATGTATTGAAAGTTTCCTTTACCGATATGCTGGGACAAACCACTCAGAAATCTGTTACCTTCATTACAGATATTACAGTACCTGTGGCTGCTGTAAATCCGGTTGAACAGGAAAGCAGCACATCTGCGGCAATATCAGTACAGGTGAACGGTGGTTATAACATCGGAGTTACCGTAGCTTTTATGGAAGGAAAACAGTTTTCTCTTCAAAATAATAACATTCTGGCAAGCTCGGGAGCCGGAGACAATCCGGTATTTGACGGCAGCTCAAACACTTTGAGCTCAAGCAGTGAAAGGGAACTTCCTTATCAGCTTTTCCAAATTCAAACGGGAGAACTGAAGGATGAGGATTTGATTGAGGCCGATTGGAAAGGCAGCAGCGATGCACCCGGTACTCTTCAGATGTATGTGCTCAATGTGGCTGAAAATAAATGGGAACCTGTTGCCTCGGCAGTTCAGGAGGGAATAAAGGCTTCCTTTAAGGCAAAAAATCATATAAAAGACGGTACAGCCCTGCTGCTGGTGCAAAACCGGAGTGAAGGCAGTCTTCCGTCCACATCGGGCGGGAAAACGGCTCAAAACTCGGAAAATAGCTCCAATGAAGGCAGCCAGGCATGGGATGGTACAGGTGTGCCTGAAAACTATGACTTCAGTTTTGCATGGATATCCGATCCGCAATATTATGTAGAAAGCTGGCCTGATCATTATCCGGAAATGAATCAATGGATTCTGGATAACCGGAACAGATATAATATCAAGTATACCATTAATACGGGAGATTTGATCGATGAATGGGACAGGGAAGAGCAATGGAAGATATCCGATCAGGCACAAAAACTGTTTGATGATGCGGGAATGCCCAATGGAGTGCTTGCGGGGAACCATGATGTGGCATCGGGAAATGAAGAATATGACAGCTACTGGAAGTATTTTGGAGAAGACAGGTATAATAAAAATATCTATTATGGAGGTTCCTACCGCAATAATCTTGGACATTATGATCTGATTTCTGCCGGAGGACAGGACTTTATCATTCTATATATGAGCTGGGATTGCTATAAGCCGGAAGTGGACTGGATGAACGAGGTTCTGGCGAAATATCCGGAGCGCAAGGCAATCATTGCCATGCACAGATACCTGAAGCAGGGCGGAACACTGGATTATTCCGGTATGCTTGTGCAGGAGCAGGTGGTAGCTAAAAATCCCAATGTATTCGCAGTAATCAACGGACATTACTTTGGGGCTGCAATCAAGGTTGACGGTTTTGATGATAACGGAGACGGTGTAAAGGAACGCAAGGTATATCAGATCTGTACCGATTACCAGGGGGCAGCCCAAGGAGGTCTGCAATACATAAAAATGCTCTATTTCGACCTCAAAAACGGTAAGATCTATATGAATTCCTATTCTCCTTATTTGAACGATTTTAATTATTTTGACAATCCTAAGCTGAGTTCTTATGACATCGGTATAACAGCTTCATCACAGGATATTTATGAATTGGATGTGGATTTTGACACAAATACAAAAACATTGAAGACCAGCGGACTGGATGTGGGTGTTTATACAAATAACCTCATAGGGAAGCAGGAGAATGTATCGGAGTTGGTTAACCAGCTGTGGGAAGGGTTGTCACCGGATACACAGTACTGGTGGTACGCAAGCGTAACAAATGAGGAAGGTGCGGTATTACGCACTCCGCTTACAAGTGCACGGACTGCTCCAGGTACTCTGGAGGTACCGGTAATATCATCGGTAATACCGGGAGATTCCCATGTTTTGATCGGCTGGAACCCGGTATCTGATGCAGAAGGCTACAAAATATTCTCAGGTACGGTATCTGGGATATACAATACAGAATTGGGTACTGTAGGAAGCCTGACCAACAGCTATGATGCAACCGGATTGGTAAACGGAAAAAAATACTATTTTGCAGTGAAGGCTGTCAGTGGTAATACGGAGCGCAGTTACTCCGGAGAGGTAACTGCTGAACCTCACGCATCTGCAGCAGGTGTACCTGAAATACTGTCTGCAGCTGCCGGAGACGGTGGGGTCAAAATCAGCTGGACTCCTGTTGAAGGTGCCTCGGGATACAAAATATATATAGACACAATATACATGAGTACAACTGAAATGAACACGACATCAATGCTTACAACTACAACGTCAGGGGCAATAGATATTGCCGACGGAGGTTCGACTTCTCCCGGTGCAATATATCTGGATGAGGTTGGCGGTACAGGCGGACAGCGTGTAGAATATGCTGATGGTACGGCTCAGGAATATAATGTACAAAATCTTGCTAATGGTACGCTCTATTACATAGCCGTAACAGCAGTCAATGCATATGGCGAGAGCTCATTATCCAATCAGGCAAGTGCAGTTCCTTCGGGTATCCCGGTTCAGCCCGGCAGTGTTTTTGCGGCAGCTGGAAATTCAGAAATTGTATTGACGTGGAACAGTGCTCCGGGAGCAGACAGTTACAAAATTTACAAATCTGAAACTTCAGGGGTATACGGAACAGCATTAGCTTCGGTGGATGATACCGTATTGACCTACAGGGCTGCAGGGCTGACAAAAGGTAAGACCTATTACTTTGTCATACGGGCTGTAAATGAGCACGGAGTAAGCAAAAACTCGGACGAAATAAGTGCGCTTGCTATTGCCGCACCTGGAGCACCTACCGGAGTCAGTGCCGTAGCGGCCAATGGCAGTGCAACCATAACATTTACTCCTCCGGAGGATAACGGCGGAAGCCAGATCACAGGATATATTGCAACCTCAAGTCCAGGGGGCATAACCGCTGCCGGAACGGGAAATACGATAGTTGTCACAGGACTGAACAACGGCACTTCCTACCGGTTTACGGTGAGAGCTGTAAATAGCGCCGGCAGCAGCCCCGAATCAGCAGCATCCAATGTTGTTATTCCTTTGGGTACTTCGGGCAATAACGGCGGTACTTCCGGTTCTGGAAATTCGTCGGGCAGCAATACTTCCGGCGATACAAAAGCTCCGGCAGCTGAAAAAGCCGATGTAAAAATATATGTAAACGGAGTTGAGGGAGCGTTTGCCTCTGCAGTTACCGAAAAGACCGGCGGCCAAACTGTTACCACTGTTACTGTTGACGATAGTAAGATACAGGAAATAATAAGCGGCATGAACAATGGGATAAAAATCACCGTGCCGTTTGGTACCGGGGATGATACATCTATATTAATGCTTAATGCTCAAAGTATTAAAAATATGGAAGCGAAGCAGACAGTTCTGGAAATCAAGGCTGGAAACATGATATACACCATTCCTGCCGCCCTCATGGGGATAGACGGTATTCTGCCTCAATTCGGCAACAGCATTGAACTGAAGGATATAAAAGTTAAAGTGAAATTATCCGAAGTTTCCGGGGAAGCGGAGGCCATGATCAGGGAAACTGCCGGTAAAAACAATTATAGGGTGATAACCGGGCCGGTTGAATTTGAAATAACCTGTGCATCCGGAAGCAGAACTGTAGAGGTTTCCAATTTCAACGGCTATGTTGAAAGGATGATCGCAATACCGGAAGGTATTGACCCTGCAAGTATTACTACAGGTGTTGTGGCAGGAAAGGATGGGACATTGTTCCATGTACCTACCAGCATTATTGTCATTGACGGAAAATATTACGCAAGGATAAACAGCCTCACTAACAGTACATATCTGATGATAGAAAACACAAAGTCCTTTAAGGATGTTGAAAAACACTGGGCAAAACAGGCAATAAACGACATGGGGTCAAGATTGATAGTGTCAGGTACAGAAGATGGTAATTTCAATCCGGGAGGAAGCATAACCAGGGCGGAATTTGCTGCTGTGGTTGTGAATGCTCTGGGCCTCCTGCATACAGGCAGCAAAAATAATTCCTTTACCGACGTACCAGCTCAAGCCTGGTACCATGATGCTGTTTCCATTGCAGCAGCATACGGACTTATGGCCGGCAGCGGAAACGGTGAATTCAGGCCGGGAGACCGGATTACACGGGAGCAGGCTCTGACTGTTATTGCAAAAGCCATGGAAATTACCGGGTTGAAACAGGAAGCAAACCCTGAAGAATACCAAAAGGTTCTTGCACGTTTTAATGATTCGTCAAAGGTTGCATCCTGGGCGGTCAGAGGTGTTGCTTCGTGTGTCGATACAGGTATTGTTTCGGGAAAGGATGCCGGAATGCTTGCTCCCAAGGCTGACATAACCAGAGCCGAGGCTTGTGTTATTATAAGAAATCTTTTACAGAAATCAAAATTGATATAATAATTCAATGAATAAGGAGCTGTCGCAAAACTAATACAATTTGAATACTTGTAAACCTTTAATAGTGCTTTTAAATTTCTTGAAGTTATACTCGCACACTATTATCAGGAATACATTGTCAATAGAGGGTATTATAATTTGTAATACTTTGTGACAGCTCCATATCAATACAAAGGGATGGTACCGGACATGACCAATAGCTATGAACACTATCTGATATTGAGCGACATGGATGGAACCCTTATCGGTTCAAATTTTCAAATATCACAAAAAAATTTCAATGCCATAAGATATTTCATCGAGCATGGAGGAATCTTCGGGTTGGCAACCGGCAGATCAAAATACAGTATAAGACCGTATATCGGAGGCCTGAAGCTTAATGGCCCGTGCATCCTTTACAATGGTGCATTGGTGTATGACTTTGAAAAGGACAGGGACATAAAGGCCGAGTTTCTGGAAAAGCATATGCTTGATGAATATGTTGACTACTGTTTAAAAAATTTTGAGAATATGACAGTGGAAATCTTCACTCCCGAAATGATGTACATAGTCTCATCCGGGAAAAACATCGATCCGTCTATAGAAAGAGAAAAAAAGGTTTTCAGATATTCGACATTGGCAGAGGTATCAGAAATGGAATGGTACAAGGTGCTGCTCTTTGATACCGAAAAAAATTTGCTCAAAGCCCAGGCTGCCCTGAAAGCCTTTAAATTGGATGACAGAATTGAAAATATGTTCTCACTGGATTTTTATCTGGAGCTTCAAAAGAAGAACCTTTCAAAGGGGCTGGCCTTGGAGGGGCTGAAGAAACTATCTTGCTTCAGCCAAAAGACAATTATTGCGGTAGGTGATTACGACAATGATATTGAAATGATCAAATCGGCTGATGTGGGCATTGCTGTAAAAAATGCAAGAGCTTGTGTAAAGCAGGTAGCGGATATAATAACTGTAAGCAATGATGAGGATGTAATGCAGGACATTATTTTTAGAATCCTGCCTGCTTTACAGATAAAAGATTCTCAGCAAAACTTTTATAATTAAGTTTAAACCAACTCTAATTTTAAAGGGTGATGTATATATGAAAATATTAATGATTACAGCTGACGGATATGATGATTCCGAAGTACTCTATCCATATTTCAGACTGCTTGAGGAGGGGATTGGGGTAGACACGGCATCATTTGAAAAGGGGCCTGTAAGCGGTAAATATCATTTTGTAATAGCTGCCGACATGAGTTTTGAAGAGATCAATCCCGAAGAATATTCCGGTTTGATGATACCAGGCGGAAAGGCACCTGAAAAAATCAGGCAGAATACAGCCGCACTTGAGACGGTCTGCTATTTTATGCAGAAGCGGCTGCCTGTTGCAGCCATCTGCCATGGACAGCAAATTTTAATATCGGCCAGGGTTTTGAGCGGCAGGCAGTGCACCTGCTATCCCGGCATCAGGGACGACCTTATAAATGCGGGAGGCGTCTATGCTGATCAAAAGGTGGTTGTTGACGGTAATCTGGTTACTTCGCGCCGCCCTGAGGATTTGCCGTATTTTATGAAGGAGTTTGTAAATATGCTGGCAGGAAGGGGTGTGCCGCAAAACTAACACAATTTAAATAGATGCGAAACATTTAATATTGCTCCCGTACTATTAAATGTAATACGTTATTATAATTTGTATAACTTTGAGGCAGCCCACGTTTCAAAAACATAAATGATTATGTCTTTGCATGGAAGGTTCTTGACAGTACCTCCAACTGCTGGGCTTTTGTGAGCTTTATAAAATTTACGGCATAGCCCGAGACCCTGACTGTGAGCTGATTATACTTCATGGGCTCATTCATGGCAGCCTCAAGGGTTGACCTGTCCAATACATTTATATTTATATGATGTCCTCCGTTTAATATATAGCCGTCAATAAGTGCTGAAAGATTGTTTATTTCAGTATTTTCTTCCTTTCCCAGTGCTGCCGGAATAACTGAAAGCGTAAGTGATATTCCGTCGCTGCAGCAGCTGTAAGGTATTTTTGCAACAGAATTAAGCATGGCAAGCATACCAGACCTGTCTCTGTTGTGCATGGGGTTTGCGCCCGGAGCGAAGGGCTCTCCTTTTTTTCTTCCATCGGGTGTTGAACCGGTTTTTTTACCATATACCACATTTGAAGTTATGGTCAGTACAGACAGGGTATGTTTTGCATTTCTGTAGGTGGGGTGGGTTTTCAGGCTCTTGTAGAAGCCTTCTACCACTTCCTTTGCAATAATGTCCACACGGTCATCGTCATTTCCGAACTGCGGATAGTCCTCAGTTAGCCCGAAATCGGTGATCAAGCCTCTTTCATCCCGGATTATTCTGACCCTGGCATGCTTTATGGCGCTCAAGGAGTCAGTAATCACTGAAAGGCCCGAAATGCCAAAAGCCATGAGTCTGTTGACATCCGTGTCGTGCAGTGCCATCATAAGTCTTTCATAGGCATACTTATCGTGCATATAGTGAATGGCATTCATGGTATTTACATAGAGTCCGGTAAGCCACTGCTGAAGCTTATTAAAATTGTCAAGAACTTTATCATATTCCAGATAATCACCTTCGTAAGGAGGAAGTACCGGAGCCACCTGTTCGCCGGTGATTTCATCCCTGCCGCAGTTTAATGAAAGCAGCAGAAGCTTGGGAAGATTGCATCTGGCTCCAAAAAATTGCATGTCCTTTCCAAGGCGCATGGCGGAAACACAGCAGGATATTCCGTAGTCATCTCCGTAGACAGGTCTCATAAGCTCATCATTTTCGTATTGTATGGCACTTGTTTTTATAGATATTTTGGAACAATACAGCTTAAAGGATTTTGGAAGTTCAGGAGACCAAAGTATTGTCAGGTTTGGTTCAGGAGCTGCACCAAGATTATTCAGGGTGTGTAAAAACCTGTAGGAGGTTTTGGTCACCATATGCCTTCCGTCTGTTCCCATACCTCCGATGGACTCGGTCAGCCATACGGGATCGCCGGCAAAAAGCTCATTGTATTCTT
This sequence comes from Bacillota bacterium, assembly GCA_023392075.1. Classification (GTDB taxonomy): domain Bacteria; phylum Bacillota; class Clostridia; order Acetivibrionales; family DSM-1351; genus Ruminiclostridium. Next base: position 94,819 of record JAEVZU010000067.1, read on the forward strand.
TTGTTCTCAAATGTCTTATGAATCTGAGTTTTATAACAAACTGGTCTATGAGCTCCTGGGCTTGTATTTCTGTTAAAATGCCGTTTTTCACATCTTTTTCTATATAAATATCAAAGAACATATTAAGCCTTCCAAGGGAATTTGCTGCGCCGTTGGTTTCCTTCATGGCTCCGAGAAAAGCAAGATAAGTCCATTGAACTGCTTCAAAGGCGTTCCGTGCAGGGCGCTTAAGGTCAAAGCCGTAGGAACTGCCCAGATCTATCAAGGCCTTCAGTGCTGAAATCTGATCGTGGATTTCCTCTTTGAGCCGGATTATCTCTTCCGACATTTGCATTGGAAGGGTCTCAAAATCCTGCTGCTTTTGAAGAAGGAGTCTGTCGATCCCGTAAAGAGCCACACGTCTGTAATCTCCTATAATCCGGCCTCTGCCGTATGTGTCGGGCAGGCCTGTGATGACTCCGCATTTTCTCGCCCTGCGCATTTCTTCGGAATAAACACTGAAAACACCGTCGTTGTGAGTTTTGATTTCTTTGCTGAAAATACTGTCTATCTCAAGCGCAGGCGAGATACCGAACTGCTCGCAGGCCTGCTTTGACATGCGGTAGCCGGTTTTCGCAATAAAAGCCCTTTTCAGGGGCGAATCCGTTTGAAGCCCCTTTATTATTTCAAAGGGTTCATCTATAAAACCGGGCTTGTGATTTGTAATTCCGGAAATAGTTCCGGAATCGATTTCCAAAACTCCTCCGTTCAGGTGTTCTTCAATCAATAGACTTTTGCAGGTTTCCCATAAATGTTTTGTTTTTATGCTTGAACCGGCAAGGAAGCTTTCATCTCCATCATATGGCGTGTAGTTCATTTGGATGAAATTTTGAACGTCGATGGCATTATTCCAGCTGCCGCATTTAAATTCAGAAAAAGATAGATTCATAAATACTGCCTCCCTATGTGATTTTTTCTGCCAAGGGATTTACTCTGCAATACAAAAGTAGCAAAATAAAAGCCGCCTGGGCATTTTAAACGCCCAGGCGGCCGGCTTTTAAAAGTCATACTCCCGTGTGGTAATCTCCACTTCCGCCAGTTGCATGACAGTTTTGAATCAAAATTAATTTTTATATAATAAGTATAAATTAACTTTGATTCATAAGTCAAGTGATATTCATAATTTTAAGGTGAAAATTATGAAAAATCTACAATATATGCTAATATATTAAAGCGATAAACTATATATTGTATCCTTTGGCGTATATGATTTAAATTAGCCGATTATTGACAGGAACGTATGTTTGGGATAACATTACCATAGTATGGAAGATTTCAGGCACGCAGGTTACATGGCTGCCTTAGAGAATTTTAGCCGGAGGGTTCAAATGAGTGAATTAACGGATATTCTAAATTTTATTAAAGAAGTTGAAGCATTAAAAAACGTAACAAGAACCGCATGGACATCGGAAGGCAGGCAGGAAAGCGTGGCGGAGCATTCCTGGAGACTGGCGGTGTTTGCGCTGGCTCTTGCAGGGGATTTTCCGGAGCTCGATTTTGCAAGGGTACTTGGAATGTGTGTCGTACATGATTTCGGCGAGATATATGAAGGAGATGTTTCGGCTAAATTTGAAAGTGATCCTGAAGAAAAGCTGAAGAGAGAGGAACGGGCCGTGAAGCAATTAATCGGGCGGCTGCCGGAAAGTCAAAAGCAGAAGATCCTGGATTTGTGGCAGGAATACAATTCGGCGGAGACTGGGGAAGCCAGGCTTGTCAAAGCTTTGGACAAGCTGGAAACAATAGTGCAGCATAACCAGGGAAAGAATCCTCCGGATTTTGACTACGAATTTAATCTTGGTTACGGCAGCAGGTATACCGAGTATGATAATACTGTTAAAAATCTGAGAAAGATGATTGACAGGGATACAGCCGGGAAGGCCGAATTTATAAGAGGGAGGGAAAAGATTTGATAAGATACCGTTGTCTTATTTTGGATCACGATGATACTGTTGCTGAAAGTACACCCCATATCCATTATCCCTCCTTTGTGGAAGCGGTAAGGACTCTGAGGCCCGATACAGAGCCGCCCAGCCTTGAGGCTTTTGTTTCCCACTGTTTTAATCCGGGTTTTAATGAATTGTGCAGGGATATTATGAAATTTACAAAAGAAGAGCAGGAGTATCAGTACCGGATTTGGAGAAGCTATACAAAGAGCAGAATACCGGTATTTTATGATGGCCTCCAAAAGTTCCTGAAGGAATATAGGGAGGCGGGAGGTATTATTTCAGTGGTCTCTCATTCCGAGAGCCAACAAATCCGCAGGGATTATATACATAACTGCAATATGGAGCCAGACCTGATTTTCGGCTGGGACATGGAAGAGAATCAGAGAAAACCCAATCCCTATCCCATATATGAGACCATGAAACGGTTTGATCTGGATGTTAAGGATTTACTGGTGGTTGACGATTTAAAACCGGGTCTGGATATGGCCAGGAAATGCAATGCTGAATTTGCAGGTGCCGGTTGGTCGCATATTGTTCCTGGGATCAGAGATTTTATGAAAATCCACTCTGATTACTATTTCAATTCAGTTGAAGATTTTTATAAGTTTTTAATTTTAGATTAGGAGAACTCTATGTACACACCCGTAAATATTTTAATTAGAGAGCTGGAAATTAAAGATTTGGAAGATTACTTATTTTGGAATCACCCAAGTAGAGAATTCCATAAATTTAATGGACCTTATTTTTCAAAAAACAGTGAGGAAGAACTGAAGGAAGAAGTTAAAAAATATAAATCGCAATTGCTTAACGGCGAAAAGAATGTACTTGGAAATAAAAAAATAATTGCTGTTAAGGAAACAGATGAGGTTATCGGAACGGTAAATTGGTACTGGAAATCCGTTGAGACACTTTGGATGGAGATAGGGATTGTTATATTTAATGAAAATCACTGGGGAGCGGGTATAGGTTACAAGGCGCTGAAAATGTGGATTGATGAAATCTTCAGAGATAATCCCCGGCTTGTAAGACTAGGGCTGTCAACCTGGTCAGGAAACATAAGGATGATGAAGCTAGCTGAAAAACTGGGCTTGAAAAAAGAGGCTATGTATAGAAAAGCGAGAATTGTTGAAGGTGAATATTATGATTCTGTAAGTTATGGAATATTAAAGGAAGAATGGCAGACACTCAACGTGTAAATGTATATTAGTAAACCCTGCAAACAGGTGCAGCAAAAGTCGGACACCATTATCTTGTTTTTATTATTATATTACTCGAAAGGGCATTAAATGGATTGGATTAAGAGCATTAATAATGCATTGGAGTACATAGAAACAAATTTAGCTGAAGAAATCGATTATTCCAAGCTTGCGCAAGCCGCATGCTGTTCCGAATATCATTTTTCCAGGATGTTTTCCTCAATGGCGGGTATAACACTTTCGGAGTATATCAGACGCAGGCGGCTTACAGAGGCGGCTTTTGAACTGCAGAAAACCGGTATCCATATAATGGATGTTGCTGTCAAGTACAATTATGATTCTGCTGATGCCTTTACCCGTGCTTTTAAAAAGCTTCATGGAATTAAACCTTCAGAAGCCCGTGAGAGGGGTACCATGCTTAAAGCCTATCCGAGAATGTCCTTTCAATTATCTATAATAGGAGTAAAAGAAATGGACTACAGAATTGAGAATCTGGATTTTGAACTAAGAATTGCGGGTAAAAAGAAAACTGTAAAAACCC